>NZ_ASSD01000116.1 GCF_000520715.1 Paenibacillus zanthoxyli JH29 | reverse complement strand
CCCCCCCCCAGCCGCTACTGACCACTTGAGAAAATCTCTCCTGTTGATTCTCATCAAATCTCTCCTTTTCGCGGAATGGGAGTTCTCCTATCCATGGAACCACTTACTTTCTATGGCAAATCCACACAGATTATAAAGGGGCAGAGAATCAAAGATCAATGAACAAACTGAGAACTTTTTGGATAAATTTCCCTAAAATTTGACTGTTTTCCTCACCAATTGCAGTAACCTAAGCAGAGGGTTGGTGTGGAAGCTAAAGTATAGTGATTGAAAACGTTTATAATTTAAAAGTTAATGGAGTGAAATTGGGAAGGTTAACAGCAAAAGAAAAACCGCTCCAAAAGAAGCGGTAGACTGTCATCAATGTAACTGCCTGGGCAACTGTGCAAGTTGCCGTTCATTTCTCTCGCTACTGCTGTAGCCTTTTTTTGCCAGTTTATCAACACTTACTCAAAATAATATGACTATGCAGTTTCGCACAGTCACTTCCGAAATAATTATCTTTCTCTTGAGTAGGTCATACCAAAATAAATTTCGTTTTGTAGAGTATACTATATGGATTTTTCAGACAAAGACATGACCCAGCAAGAGCTGGTAAATATGCTTCACATCACGCAAGCTACCGATTCCCGTTATAAAGCGGAGAGTTGGATATACCCACTGCAGCCCTCAATTCATAGATTTTTACAGTAAGGATGGAGATGGAATGAGAAGCCTATTGGAGGATTTGTATCATGGCAATTTGTGTCCTGATGAAAAAGTGATCTCCAACGACCCGAATTATCGGCAAATCAGCCGAAAGATATCCGAGGCGATGGAGACTTGGAAAAAGCGGCATTCCGAGGAGGAGTTTGAGGAGCTTGAGGCTTTGCTGGACTTATACTCTCAGACGCATGGAATGGTCTTCTTTTACATACGGCTTCCGGCTTGGAGCAGGAATCATGGCTGAGATATTAACCGGGAAGGACTAGCTTGCTCGCAAAATGATTGCCTTTCCTGATGCTCCGCCATTATAGGAATATAATCCCACTTCGGCTAATCCATGAGCGGATGCCTGAATCTTTTAGACATGAAAAAAATCGCACAGATACCCACTTAAAAAATGGGCCATACAATAAGATTGAAAAAAGTCATTTTTGAATGTATTTTAATTCTTTTTTTTGTTTCTCCAGTTAATCAAAGAATTTAAAATTATTGAAACTATTAATAACACTAAAAGAGTATTAGTTAAAGCTATACCCGTATTTAAATGATCAATTTTTTGTGATATATCCCCCAACCCCACTGAAGTATTAGATCCTAAGTTACTAACTTGATTGGCAATATTATTCAAACTTTGAGATATTTCTGAGTTATCCATGTGAGTTAAAAATCCCCTTTCTAACTGAGTTTCTATGTCAAAAATAACATACTAATATCATACTTGCAAATTAATGTAAATATATTCACCATAAATTATTAATATTAACATATATTTGAACACTATATACATAGATCACCAATTAGTAGTATGATTTTTTGTAATAAAAATACATTTTTTTGGAGGTAAGGTTATGAAGAAAAGTTTTAAATTCTTGGCCAGCATGTCATTATCACTTATCATGTTAATGACCGCATCATCGGGCGTATTTGCTGAAAGCGCAGAAAGCGTTTCTTCAGTACATAAGTTGAAGCTTGATGCTTTGACTGTCGATACTCCATATGATCCTGCCTTTTATGATTTTGTGAGAACGGAAAAGGGAAAAGAAGTAAATGTTAAAGTCGTCGAAAAGGCCACTGGTGATGTTGTTACTGAATATGGCGAAATTGTTGGTGAATCCAAGCCAGGGAAACTAACAACTGCTGCTTTAAGTACTAATTCAACTGCCTCTACGACTTCAACAGGAACATATACCACAAGAACTGCATATAGAACTTTTTATGACAGCGGATATAATGGAACTCACTTTGCCCAAGCAACACTTTATACAGTTTACCAAACTTGGCAAAGTGGATCCTTTGGACAAATTAATTCAGTTTCTGATACTTATTGGGCGACAACAGGTAGCGGCAGCTATACTTTGGTTGACCCACATGCTTCAACTGTCCCAACAGGTTCTATTGGCTCGTATCCTTGCAATCAAATAACCACTACAGGTACTGTAGTTTTCCAAACTGCACAAACCGAGTCATCAGGTATTAGCATAGCAAATTTTGGTTTCACGATGTCTACAACAGGATACTATAGATATCCTGTTAATAATGCAGCATACAATATCACCTTTGGAATCTAATATTCCGACGATACTTACAGAAATTATTTATACGTAATCTTTCATCTAATTGAACTCATGTAAAGTGCACCCATTAGAATGAATAGGGTTTAACTCTCAGTTAATCCTTTGAAAATTCTAAGGGGTGCATTTTTTTATTTACGGATGTTACAGAAAATAAACCACAGCCCCGTCAGGTTTAATCCTACGGGGTTATGGTTTTTATATGTAGTAAGGCATTCTACATCTGTATAAAAGCAGAGAAGCTCATATGATTGTGTTACAGCTGAATCAAAGATGCGGAGGACCGGGATCGAACTGGTACAGAAGTCACTACCGCAGGATTTTAAGCCTAATCTCCTATTCGGACATTAAAGCCTGCGCGAAGAATTTAATGTTGGTTGATGAACGCCACTCACCAACATCGATATGTATGTCCGATCACTCGAGAAGTGTTTCAATGATCTCATTATTGATGTAACCTTTGATCACCCCTTTTAGGGCTACCTCGACTCTTCTTTTTGCATTCATTTTGTTAAATAAATTATTGACATAATAAGAAACGGTTCTCTCACAGGCATGGAGCTTCGCAGCGATTTCTTTGTTGGTATACCCGAGTGTTATGAGTTCAAGCACCCTTTGTTCCTGAGGAGACAAATCATCTTGTCCAATCCCCTTGCACTGCGAAATCGTGAACTGATCATGCACCATCAGAATTGTACTATAAACTTCAAGCAATGAAATATCTCTTGTAATATAGGCATTGGCGCCGGATGAAATGGTCCGCATTTCGAGAAAAGAGCTTTTATACGAGGAGTACATGATGATTTTCAGATCATGAAACTTTTCCCTTATATGTTCAATAAAAACGAAAATATTAGGGTGCTCTATACTCAAACCAAGGATAATCACATCGGGTTGAATCAATTGAATTTCTTCATAGGATCCTTGTTCTGATTTATATTTCCTGCTAACAACATGCATTCCATCCTTTTGCGTAAGGTAGGATTCAAGCCCAAACATAACAATCTCCTGCTTACCGATTAACAGCACGGATACTTCTTGCATCTCCATGATTTGTTCTCCTTTTTTGTTCGGCAAGTACCGATTTTTGCGCTTTAGCCGATACAATTAGCGGCTGACCCTACTGTTTCTCAGTTCAGGTCCAACCCGGAATGCATTGTTTTTAACAGGTAAAATGAGAACGATGTTTTTTCATAAGGGACACTCCGAACCAAAATCTCGCCGCCCTGTTTTTCAACCAGTTTCTTGGTAATACTTAGCCCGAGGCCGCTCCCGTGGGAGGTCATACGGCGGGACGCTTCCCCCATATAGAGCCGATCGAAAATAAAAGAAAGGTCTTCAGGATCAATGCCTTTTCCGCAATCCCAAACTTCAATCCACACCTTCTCCTGTTCTTCCCGCATTTTGATGCCGTGTATTCCTCCGTCATACCCGTATCGAATGGAGTTGGTAATGAGATTACCCAATATACGTTCCATGCCAGCGGGATCAGCCCATGCAAATACCGAATAAGCAGGAAAATCAAGAACAGGAGAAACGCCTATTTTTTCAAAATCTTGATAATAGGTTGCAACCACCTCTTGTAATATGATGGTTATATTCAACTTTTGAAGATTCGGAGCAACGTCGTCGGCTTCTAATTTTGCCCAATCAAAAAAATTTCGAATTAATGCCTCCAGCATTTGCGATTTCGTGAAAATAATATCAATGTACTTTTCGGTTGTTACTTTGTCCCGATGCGAATCGGTTTTTAACAACTCAGCATAGCCGGATAACGAAGTGAGTGGCGTGCGTAAGTCATGGGCAATATTCGTCATGATTTGCCTTTGCGCTCTTTCCAGGCGCTCCGTTCGATTCGTTAGGTTCCGAAGATGGCCGCTGAGAAGATTAAGCTCTTCCGCCAATTCATTTATTGAAGCGTTGCTAGTCCTGATTAAGAAATAGCCGCTTCCGTGACCGGACCGAAGCTCCTCCATTCTGCGGGTGATGCGGCGCAGTTGTCTCAAGCATTGAATGTACTTGCCGAGTATAACGGCGGACAATCCCCCGAGGCTCACTAGAAGCGCCAGTAGGAATGTCATACTTGCTCCTTCCCGCTTAACCGGTAGCCGATCCCCCACACCGTTTGGACATAGTCCGGATTTGAGGGGTCTGCTTCAATTTTGGTACGCAGTCTTCGAATATGAACCATAACCGTGTTATCGTCCACTTCAAGGGAGTACGACTCATCCCAGACATGCTCAAAGATTTGCGATTTGGTGAATACGCGTTGAGGCTCGGACATCAGCAGCTTCAAGATGGAGAACTCCTTGGACGTCAGCGGTATGGATTGACCGTGAACGTTCACCTCAAAGGTGTTGCAATCTAACTTCAGACCGTTATAGGTCAACACCGAAGAAGTCTTATCCCCCTCCTTTGGCTGAAAATACAGATAGCGGCGCAAGTTCGCTTTCACACGCGCCAAAAGTTCCCCCACCAAAAACGGTTTCGTAAGATAATCATCCGCCCCTAAGCCAAGGCCGAGTATTTTGTCAACCTCCGTGTCCTTCGCCGATAAAATAAGGACTGGGACTTGGTATTCTTCGCGAATCCTGCGCAATACCTCCAGGCCATCCATCCCGGGCAGCATAATGTCCAAAATGATTAAATCATATGACCCATGCTTAAACCGGTGAAGGGTATCGGCTCCATTATGTACTGTATCAACCCGGTATCCTTCCTTAACAAGCGCATGGGCAACCAGCTGGTAAATTTCCAAATCATCTTCAACGACTAAAATTTGGATTTCACTCATAGATAAGATCCTTCTTAGTATAGATATATAATCCGAGGCCCATGGACAAAAGAATCAAAATTCCCGAAACCAAAAGCCCCGGTTCCCAAACGGGGTAATCCGGTATATTAAGCGGATAGTAGGAAAATAGATATGGGATTAGCCAAGGGCTCAAAGTGATATACTTGGACGATACTACCCCTAAGGGCATACTCATTATCCCGCCTCCCGCACTTGCAATTGCACATAATATTGATTTTCTTACCACAATTGCGATAAAAGCAGCCAATGGAGTCAAAGCGATATACAATAGCCATGTTTGAACAAGAAAAGCCAATTGGTACCTCAAATTTGCAAGTGTCAGTGGCTCAGACAACAGAAAAAGTCCGATTATCAATTCAAAG
>NZ_ASSD01000115.1 GCF_000520715.1 Paenibacillus zanthoxyli JH29 | reverse complement strand
CCACTTCGGACACTTCCGGAAGCGCGGCGGGTTCGCTCCGCAACAGCTCGGCGGGAATCAGCGCATCCAGGCCTTCCTCTGCTAGCACATCGCATTCCGGCAGGGAGTAGGCAGCGCGTCCGGGACGGCTCAGTTCAAAGATAAGGCTTTGTTCCGGTTTCATAAACAGCCCACCAGTACGCTTGCAAATTCGTCGATTTCACTCTTGCTCCGTTTCTCCGTGACGGCAATCAGCATATGGCCGGAAAGCTCCGGGTAGTCCTTGCCGAGATCATAGCCGCCGAGGAAGCCTTTCCCGAGCAGCTTGGCGTTAACCGCCCCAGGATCGCTGCCCTCCGGCAGCTTCAGCACGAATTCGTTGAAGAACGGGGAGCCGAAGGCAACCTGAACGCCCTGGATGGCTCCAAGACGAGCGGCGGCGTAATGGCTCTTGCGGATATTCAATCCGCCGACCTCGCGCATGCCTTCCTTGCCCATGACGGACAGGTAGACGGAAGCGCAAAGCGCCAGCAGCGCCTGATTGGAGCAGATATTCGACGTCGCCTTCTCGCGGCGGATATGCTGCTCGCGGGCTTGAAGCGTCAGCACGAAGCCGCGCTTGCCGCTGCGGTCGACCGTCTGGCCGACGATGCGGCCGGGAAT
>NZ_ASSD01000114.1 GCF_000520715.1 Paenibacillus zanthoxyli JH29 | reverse complement strand
CGAGCGGCGGGGGCGCTCGGCAGACTGACTACCGGGCAGAAGAACGAAGCGCTGCTCGTAATGGCAGACGCGCTGCGGCGGGAAGCTGCCGCGATTATCGAGGCTAACGCCGAGGATCTGGAGCGGGGCAGACAAGGCGGCACGCCGCAATCCATGCTGGACCGGCTGTCGCTGGATACCGAGCGGATCGACGCAATCGCCGAGGGACTTCAGCAAATCGCCGTTCTTCCCGATCCGGTCGGGGATACTCTTGAAACGCTGGAGCGCCCGAACGGTCTGATCATTGAGAAAATCCGTGTTCCGCTCGGTGTTATCGGAATAATTTATGAAGCCCGCCCGAACGTTACGGTAGATGCCGCCGGTCTATGCCTGAAGACGGGCAATGCCGTCGTGCTGCGGGGCGGCTCAGCCGCTCTCTCATCCAACCGTAAAATTGTCGAGGTGCTGCATGCCGCTCTGGCAGGGACGAGCATCCCTCCTAACGCGCTGCAGCTTATTGAGGACCCGAACCGTTCGTCCGTTGACGAAATGCTCAAGCTGAACGGTTTGCTTGACGTTATTATCCCGCGCGGCGGCAGCTCGCTTATTCAGAATGTTGTTAAGAACGCCACGGTTCCCGTCATTGAGACGGGCGCAGGCATCTGCCATACGTATTTGGATGCCAGCGCCGTGCCTGCAATGGCTGAATCCATCAGCCTGAACTCCAAAGTGCAGCGTCCCTCCGTCTGCAACTCGATGGAGACTTTGCTTGTTCACCGGAGCTTCGCGGCAGAGCATCTGACCGCGCTTGGAGAAGCTTTCCGCAGCGCCAAGGTGGAGCTTCGTGGATGTTCCCGGGCACGGACGCTCATTCCATGGGCGCTACCGGTTACCGAAGAGAATTTTGCAACTGAATATAACGATTATATCCTCAACATTAAAGTAGTAGACGGAATTGATGAAGCGCTGGAACATATCGCCCGGTACGGCACACAGCATTCCGAGTGCATTGTGACAGAGGATGAAGAGAGCGCCGAAAGGTTCCAAGATGAAGTCGACGCTGCCGCAGTCTACCATAATGCGTCTACCCGCTTTACCGACGGCTTCGAATTCGGATACGGCGCCGAGATAGGCATCAGCACCCAGAAGCTGCATGCCCGCGGACCGATGGGTCTGCCTGCGCTGACTTCTACCAAATACAAAATTTACGGCAACGGACAAATCCGGAGCTAGTCCTTATCCGCCAAGGAGGAACTCAAGACGATGTGTCAACAAACCGCTAAGCCTTTAATTGATCATAAGGTCGTTTTTCACGGAGCCGGCTCCATGGCAGAAGCGATCGTCCGTGGTCTGATTGCCCGCTCTGTCATCTATGCCGATAATATCGTTATGCTTAACCGCAGCAGCAGCGAACGTCTGGCCGAACTGCGTTCCCGCTACGGCGTCAATGGGACCAACGATCCCGAACATAAGGACGAATATTTACGTACATCCCCGGTGATTGTGCTTGCTATGAAGCCCAAGGATGCGGCGGCGGCGATTCGGGACCTCGCACCGCTGCTCACGGACGGGCAGTTAATCGTTTCCGTCATTGCAGGCATGTCCATCCGCACGATTCAGGGACTGCTCGGCAAGAAACAGCCTGTTGTCCGCACCATGCCGAACACCTCCAGCTCTATCGGGCTTGGCGCAACAGGCATTGCCTTCTCCAAGGAAGTTTCTGAAGAACAACGGAAGCTTGCACTTAACATCTTCGAGGCGGTCGGTCTTACGACCGTGATCGATGAAGAGCGCATGGAGACGCTGACCGGCATCTCCGGCAGTGGTCCCGCTTACATCTATTACATGATGGAAGCGATGATTGCCGCCGGCATCCGCGGCGGACTGTCCAAGGAGCAGAGCGCCGAATTGACCGTTCAGACGGTGCTCGGCGCGGCCCGCATGGTGCAGCAGACGGGGGAAGAACCAGCAGCACTCCGTAAGAAGGTCACCTCTCCAGGCGGCTCCACCCAGGCTGCGCTGGAAGTGCTTGACAAGGGAGATTTTTTTGAAACGGTGATTGCGGCGGTCAGCCGCTGTGCCGAACGTTCGCGTGAAATGGGAGCCGCGCTGGAAGCGGAGCTGGCTGCAGAAGGCGAGAACAACTAAGAGGATATACCAACAGCAGTATACAGAGGGCAATAAGAACCGCTATAAGGCCTTCGAAGGAGACCTTATAGCGGTTCTTTCAGCTTTTTGTCATACATTTGGCGGGTAGCAAGGTTCAGCTTCACTCTAGCGCTCCAAGATATTTCCTCTGCTGTCTCTTACTATCACCTTAATTCCCGCCGGAGCCGCGATTGTAACATCCAGCCCGGATCTGGAACGGTCCAGGGCATGGCTCGGTGTGTCTCCCAGCAGAAGGTAAACCGTGTCCCCAGTCCTTTCGCTCCGCACAAGATTCTTCTCAAGCTCTGAATCCAGGCGTCCGCCACTCGACCAGTAAGAACCGAATGTAAACCATTCTTTACCAGTCGTCTGATCCACCTTAACCTTGTATGGATTATCGCCCTGCACAATAATTTTGCCGATTCCATTAACAGAACTTCGCGTCTCCGGCAACGAATACTGGTATCCAGGTGAGCTCACAGCACTGCGAATCTCCTCAGTAAGCCCCAAAGAGCCGAGTCCCGCGAACACAAGGCAGCAGAGCGAAAGAATACCGACAAAAAAAATGCTAAGCACATCGTAATGGACTTTTCCTTTTCCCCGAAACCATAAAGTGTAGAGAACGATCTCCAAACCAAGCAAAATGAAAACTATCGGATACCAGGCCAGCGCGGTCTCGAATACTTCCATTCCTTTCCACTGCGAGATCATGATGAGGACGCCAAGAAACAGTAAATTGAGCCCCAAGGACAGCGATCCGACACGCCAATATCGAGCCCGGATTTCCTTCGCCTCGGGAATATTCCCTTTAGCTTCAGTCCGTTCTTCCGCTACACTATTCATGAAGGACCTCCTTTTCTTTTAACCACGCCGCCTTTTCTGCTGCCCGCGAGCAGCTTGAGCCCCCCGCCGATCAACAGAACGGAGACAAGGACTGTCTTAAGGTAAGCATTGACCCGGTACTGTAAATGCCACTCGGGAAATCTTACATCAAGCGCGGGAATCGCTATATTGGCCAAAATATAATACATGCCCAGGGCCAGCAGCCCCGCACCAAGCCAGCCTTGATGGTTCAGGAAGCCTTCAATGACAGGCCGGTCCTCTAACGGCTCGCGCCCGTAGCTGCTGACAAGCTGCAGTCCGTCAAAAAGGCTGTAGAACCAGATGATGGGGATCAGGAAGAACAGCAGCGATAAGCGCAGAAGATCCAAGATATATATGCTCCCCAGGAACAGCAGCATCAGTTGAAGTCCCCTTTTTTGCATTCCAAGATACATTTGTCCGGCTCCGGGGAAAGCAGACAGCAGCGTAGCCAGTACTCTACTGCGTTTCCCGTCTTCACGGCCCGCTTCCAAATCTTCAAAGAGCGATCGATCCCGCAGTTCCTCCCCCGCTAGCTTGCGATGGATATGCTGGACCGCGTCGAACATGCAATACAGCCAAATCACCGGGAGAACGCCGAACAGCAGCAGAAAGACCGAGCTGGAAGTTACACCTGTCAGAAATAGCATGACCGTCATATAGCCGAAAAAGGAGATAAGGAATGACAATCCCCGCTGCATCAGTCCCATATGGAAGTGGCCAAGTCCGGGAATAAAGGACAGCAGGATAATCTGAAATCGTTCATTCTCTCCGCGTATCTCCTTCATCTCGTATGGAACTTGAGGGTCAACATTATCCATTGGATTAGCGGGCCGGGACGGGTTTTTTAACAGCCTAATGAGCAGATCGAGCATGCTCACAGTCCACAGCAGCACAAAAGCGACTAAGCCGAGAACCATTAATTCATCCTCTCCCATTACGGCCCCCAGAAGAAAGGAAATGAACAACTCTCCGAATGAGATGAGAAAATAAAGGGCGCCCCGAATATAATTTCCGATATAGAAATGTCCCGCCCCGGGAAAAATATTCAGAAAAAAAGCCCGCAATTTGTTGCGTTCACTATGCATAATCTAACTCCTTTCATTGACGTCCGGCAGCCATAAGACGTTCAAGCCAACCGTTTGTTGTTTGAATCATTTGTTCGCTGTAGGAGGCTGTGCCATCTCCATTCTTCACCACAACGTCCAGTTTGCCGGTCATGAGCCGATCAAAGACGCCGGAAGATAGAAATAACAGGGTGAGCGAAGCAGCGATCAGATAATGAATGATCGTCCGGTTATACCAGCGGCTGTGACAGAATTGCGAGCGGTTTCCAGGTTCATGGTCCGGTTCAGATTGATCTGAAAGTGACGGCAGCCGGTTCATGATGTTCCGGGAGAAAGAAGCCGGATCGTCCAGAACGGGCAGTTCATCCCCATGCCGATTCAATATGTCCAGGTAGGCCGATAAAGCTTCATCTTCCCCTAGCAGTTGCTCCTCCATGGCTTCGCGTTCGTCGCGGGTACCCTGTCCGAATATGTAAGCTACAGCGGAATGGCGGAGGATTGCCTCTTTTTCGTCTTCTCTCATATCCACTCCTCCTTCTTCCAATGGTTTCGAATCCAATGTCTGGCCCTGTACAATCTTGATTCCACCGACTTAAGTGTGATCCCGAACTCGGCAGCGATTTGCTCGTAATTCTTATGCTCCAGATAATACGCGGTAACCACCTCACGATACCCCTCTGGCAGCCGCTTAATTTCGCTTCGGAGTCGATCATCTCTGTCACGCCGGATCACTGCGGACGGTATATCCTCACTGCCGGAAGGCGCAAATTCAAGCTCGGATTCATCCGCGCATAACCGGTGCTTCATCCGGTCCCGCCTGCGCTTTTCATCAATCGCCTTATGCAGGGCTATGCGGGTAATCCATGTCTTCAGGCCTTCAAAACGGTAGTTGGGGAGAGATTTGTATATCTGGAGAAAAGCCTCCTGCGCAGTGTCTTCGGCTGCCTTGGCATCCCGCAGCACGGAGTAGGCAACCTTGTATATATGCTGGCTATGCGTATCCACAAATTCTCGAAAAGCGCTACCGTCTCCTCGGCAGATTCTCTCAATCAATAACTCCTCTTCAATGGCTCCCCCCTCCTTCCTCAGCAATTGACGAAGAAACCGGGAATTCCCCCTGCACAGTATCCTCAAATTTTTTAATTGATTGTAATTCACACGAAAAATAACCGCAGCGCAAGACTTATTCAGCCTTGACACTGCGGTTCTTCACTACTCTTGGATCACCAACGAAATGCATACTTTCAGGCCCTGCTATCTTCCCCCGCGAAACCGCTGTGAATACGCCTTAACGTCCTGGGCGTTCTTCACCCGGTTCCGGTTCCATTCGAGCAGAATCCTGTCAATATAACGAAAATGCACCTTTCCGGCGAATACGGATTCCTTCAGAGCGAGCAGAATCAGCTCCTCGGGATACCGGTCCTGATCGAGCCATCCGGAGATTGTCTCGCATTCCATCGGAGAAAGCGGACGGCCAAACTCCTTCTCGAACACAACGAAAAGACTGCGGCTTTCATCTTCTCCAATCGTATCACCGGGTAGAATACTGCCTGTTCCGAGCGGGCCGCCGCCTCGAATTGAATCACGGTTTCCATCTGCTGCTGAAGAATCATTCTGAGACGCGAGATAAGAACCCAGCTTATCATATAGTCCCGAGAAGTCATAGCGTTCGTAATGGATACCCTGCCGCTCGTCGCTGCCCGCCATAATCTTTAAGAATCCTTCTTTGATCAGCTTCTGCAGCTCACTGGCAATAACCGAACCGCTGCGTCCGGTAACGGCTTGCAGCTCCTCCAGTGATGGAAAATCCTTTCCTTCAATCTGGCGGAAAGAGAGCAGATGAATGAGCAGCAGGGTCTCGCTGCCGGTCAAACCCAGCTTCCGGTAAGCGGTCAGAAGCGTATATGGAATGACGGCCATCCCGCTCTGCAGTCCAAAGGATGCGCCACCGCTCCAGCTGTTTCCTTCCTTGCCGTCCATATGCCCCTCCTCTCTCTTAAGGGTAGAGACGGTACAGCATCCGCGGGAACGGAATGGTCTCGCGCACATGATCCAATCCGCAAATCCAGGCTACAGTCCGTTCCAGGCCAAGTCCGAAACCGGAATGAGGAACAGAGCCATACGTCCGAAGATCCATGTACCATTTGTACGTATCCAGTGACAGCTCATGCTCCTTAAAGCGTTCCTCTAGCAGCTTGGGATCGTCAATACGCTGCGATCCGCCGATAATTTCCCCGTAGCCTTCCGGAGCAATCATATCCGCGCACAGTACAACGTCCGGACGATTCGGATCGGGCTTCATGTAGAAAGCCTTAATTCCGGCCGGATAATGCGTAATGAATACCGGCTTATCATATTCTTCCGCGATCGCCGTTTCATGCGGCGCGCCGAAGTCCTCTCCCCAAGGGATATCGAAGCCTTTATCATTCAGGAATTTGATCGCGTCGTCATAAGTGATGCGCGGGAATGGAGCCTTAATATTTTCCAGCTTGGAAATATCGCGTCCCACCGCCTCAAGCTCCGTCCGGCAGTTCTTTAGGACGGACTGCACGACATGACTGATGAACTCTTCCTGAATGCGCAGGCTTTCTTCATGCTCCGTGAATGCCATCTCAGGCTCGATCATCCAGAACTCGATCAAATGACGGCGGGTTTTCGATTTCTCCGCGCGGAAGGTCGGTCCGAACGAGTATACACGGCCGAGCGCCATCGCCGCTGCTTCCATATAGAGCTGTCCGCTCTGCGTCAAATAAGCATCTTCCTCAAAGTACTTGGTATGGAACAGGTTGGTCGTTCCCTCCGCCGATGTCGGGGTCAGGATCGGAGGATCGACAAGGGTAAAGCCGTTAATGTCGAAATACTCCTGAACCGCCCGGATAATTTCCGCCCGGATTACAAGTATCGCCCGCTGCTTCGAGGAGCGGAGCCACAAATGCCGGTGATCCATCAGGAAATCGACGCCATGCTCCTTCGGTGTAATCGGATAATTCTCGGTCAGGTGCAGAATCTCGATTCCAGTCACCGTCATCTCAAATCCTGACTGGCTGCGGGGTTCTTCGCGGATAGTCCCTGTGACGTACAGGGAGCTTTCCTGGGTCAGACTTTTAGCGGCGGTCCAGACCTCCTCCGGTACCTCTGATTTTACGACGACGCCCTGAATATAACCGGTTCCGTCCCGAAGCTGCAGGAACTGAATTTTACCGCTGGAGCGTTTGTTATTTACCCAGCAGCCAATGACGACGCTTTCTCCAACATGATCCTTCACGCCCCGGATAACAGTTTTGCTAGCCATGCCATCAATCTCTCCTCTGTAGAAGTGCAGTAGGGTAAAATGTCCGACAGCCAAAGACCGCTAACGGGCCTTTGGCTGTGGAATCCTCTTGCTATTTCCTATTGTAACTCTTTACGCTTGTTCTTGCACGATGCGAAGCGTATCGCGGGCGATAACGAGCTCTTCGTTGGTTGGAACGACAAGCACTTCCACCTTGGAGCCGCTGGCGGAAATGCGGCGAGGATCGCCGGAGCGGACCTTGTTCGCTTCTTTGTCAAGTTCGATTCCAAGGAAAGTCAGGTTGCTCAGAACCTTCTCGCGAAGCAATGACGCATTCTCGCCTACGCCAGCCGTGAAGACGATGACGTCAACGCCGTCCATCGCAGCCGCATAGGCGCCGATGTATTTGCGCAGACGGTATTCATACATTTCAAAGGCCAAAGTGGTATTCGGTTCGCCCTTCTCGTAGCCATCAATGATATCGCGCATGTCGCTGCTTGTTCCGGAAATGGCAAGCAAGCCGCTGTGCTTATTGAGCATGGAGCTGGCTTCGCCCGGCGTAAGCTCCTCTTTGTTCATGACGTAGGGAACGACAGCCGGATCGATGTCCCCGCTGCGAGTACCCATCATGAGACCTTCCAGCGGGGTCATACCCATCGAGGTATCCACCGAAATCCCGCCTTGAACCGCTGTAACGCTGGCGCCGTTACCGATATGACAGGTGATAATTTTGAGGTCTTCCAGAGGACGGCCGAGGTAATCGGCCGAAGCCTTGCTTACAAATTCATGGGATGTCCCGTGAGCGCCGTAACGGCGAACTTTATACTTGTTGTACAGCACTCTTGGAATAGGGTACATATAAGCTTTTTCCGGCATAGTCTGATGGAATGCGGTATCGAATACGACAACCTGAGGAACTCCCGGCATATTGATTTCCGAAGCGGTAATCCCCATAACGGCCGCCGGGTTATGTAGCGGCGCAAGGTCGAACAAACGGCGGATTTCCGATTTGGCCGCCCCGTCTACCAGTGCCGATGCCTTAAAGGTCTCGCCGCCGTGAACGACGCGGTGACCGACGGCATTGATCTCTTGAATGGAGTCGATCACGCCATGCTCCTTGTCGGTCAGATTGGCCAATACTTTACGGATTGCCGTCGTATGTTCCAGAATCTCACTTACTTCGGTTACTTCCTGTTTGCCCGTCGGCTTGTGGGTCAGGATCGAGGAATCCATACCAATACGCTCAACCAATCCTTTGGCCAGCACAGATTCATCCGTCATGTCATAAAGCTGATATTTCAAAGAAGAAGAACCTGCGTTAATTACTAGTACTTTCATACACGGTCACCATCCTTGTCATACTTGAAGAAGCCTTCGCCCGATTTCATGCCCAGTTGTCCCGCACGCACCATCTTTTTCAGAATGGTCGATGGGCGGTATTTCAGTTCGCCGTACTCGCGGAACATGCGCTCCAGAGCGGCAAGCACCGAATCAAGGCCAAAGCGGTCAGCCATTTCAAGCGGGCCGTATTGGAACTGGTAGCCAATACGCATAGCATCGTCGATATCTTCCGGGGAAGCGACGCCCTCTTGCAGAACATGCATAGCTTCATTAATGAACAGACAAATGAGGCGTGAAGTTACAAATCCCGGGGATTCGTAGATCATTACGCCTTTCTTCTCAACAACATCGTCAACAAAAGCTTTAGTATGCTCAAATGTCGAATCGGACGTCTTAAGACCGCGTACGATTTCTACGACGTCCACCTTGGCGACTGGGTAAATGAAGTGCATGCCGATGACACGTTCAGGGTACATCGTGGAGCTTGCAAGCTCCGTCAGACTGAGCGTGGACGTGTTGCTGGCAAGAATAATATTGTTCGGACATACCTGGTCGAGCTGATTAAATACTTTCTTCTTCTCTTCCAGGTCCTCAATTATAGTTTCGATGACCATGTCGCAGGAGCTGAGTTCCGCGAAATGTGTCACTTTTTGGATACGGCCGAGGATAAGCTTCTTCTCTGCCTGGGTGATTGCCCATTTCTCCAGTTGTTTATCGAGACTCGTCTCGATCATGCTGTAGGAGTAATCCAATTTTTCCGGCGTTTTCTCTACCAGCAGAACATCCAGACCCTTGGCTGCCAACATTTCAGCAATCCCCTGTCCCATCGTGCCTCCGCCGATAACACCGATTTTTTTAAAATTCATAAAAAGCCTCCATCCTTTCAGGTATCTCTACATTTTTGCAGGACCTATTTGTTTGTCGAAAAAACAGCATACTCCGACATTTATAATATCTTAGCATGCATTAAAAGTAAAAAAAAATAACCGGCATCAATAATTATGCCGGTAAAAGGACACTGTCACGAAATTGACAACGAAATTGTTCTCCGGAAAGCACTTCTTCCTTCATCAGGATATCCAGGGAATAATCAAAAAGATTTCGTTTATTTTCCAGAAGTGAATGAGTTCGCTCCATCAGTTCGTCCAATATTTTACTATTCTCTTTCATTAATTCTTCCGTTGTGACCATTTCCAGCTTGGCGATTCCAAGGGAGGTCAGGCCGGATTTCATCATCATTTCCACAATACCAAGCGC
>NZ_ASSD01000113.1 GCF_000520715.1 Paenibacillus zanthoxyli JH29 | reverse complement strand
GAAGATTCGGAGCGCAGCCGCTTGTCGTTATAATCCTTTTTCTGCCGTCGTTCGTTTCATAAGACTCTAGAGGGGTACAGACCGGATTTTCCAAATTTCGGACGCGTAGCGGCTAATCGTATTGTCGCTTGAGAATTTGCCGGAATGGCCGATATTGATAATGGACTTCTTGAGCCATTCACTCCGGTTGCGGTAAGCGCGGTCGATTTCCACCTGGGTCTCAACATAGCTCGGAAAATCCTTCAGCACGAAGAATTCGTCGTTATTATCGAGCAGTGAATGGAAAATTTGCTCGAAATCATGATGATAGCAGCAGATCGGCCCCGGTGTAATAAGCTGATCCAGCACTTCTTTTAACCGGCTGTCGCTATTATACATATCGCGGGCATAATAACCGCCATACTGGTAATAATCCATGACCTGCTCTGCGCGCAGTCCGAACAGGAACATGTTGTCATTGCCGATCATTTCATTCATCTCGACATTGGCTCCGTCCATCGTTCCGATGGTCAGCGCACCGTTCATCATAAATTTCATATTTCCGGTGCCGGAAGCCTCCTTGCTCGCCGTCGAAATCTGTTCGCTGACATCGGCCGCCGGGATAATCTTCTCTGCCAGGGATACCGAATAGTTCTCCAAGAAGAAGATCCGGATTTTGCCCTTTACGTCGGGGTCTTTGTCCACGATATCGGCAACGGTATTGATGAGCTTGATAATCCGTTTCGCCAAATGATAGCTCGGAGCCGCTTTGGCGCCGAAAATAAACGTGCGGGGCACCATGTCGAGATTCGGACTCGCCTTAATCTGATTGTACAGATGCATAATGTGCAGAATATTCAGCAGCTGGCGCTTATAAGCATGCAGCCGCTTAACCTGAACATCGAAAATGGAATCCGGATCGACCATGACGTTATGCTTGCTCTTGATGTATTCCGCCAGACGGAGCTTGTTCTTCCGTTTGATATCGGCTACCTTTTGCTGGAACGAAGCATCCTCACAGTATTTGATCAAGCCGATCATTTCCTGCGGATGGGTCGTCCAGCGCGGGCCGATCGCCTCGGTGATTAGACCGGCTAAATCCCGGTTGGCATGCATCAGCCAGCGCCGATGAGTGATCCCGTTCGTCTTGTTGTTGAACCGGTGCGGGTACATCTCGTCGAATAATCTCATTTCCCGCTTCCGCAAAATTTCCGTATGCAGCGCGGCTACACCGTTGACGCTGTGGCTGCCCACAATCGCCAGATGCGCCATCCGGACCTGGTCGTCATAAATAATCGCCATTTGCGCGATCCGGTTATGGTCTTCGGGATACCGCTTCATCAGCTCGCCGCAGAACCTTGCATTAATCTCTTCGATGATGAGATAGACCCGGGGTACTAAATCCCGTACCATATTCACCGGCCACTTCTCCAGCGCCTCGCTAAGAATCGTATGGTTGGTGTAGGAGACCATACGCGTAGTTAAGTCCCAAGCTTCATTCCATTCCAGGCCCCTGTCATCCATCAGAATCCGCATTAGCTCCGGAATCACGAGCGTTGGATGCGTATCGTTGATATGCAGCGCCACCTTATCCGGAAGCTCCGACAGCGGAAGCCCGAGCTTCCAGTAGAAGCGCAGGATGCTCTGCAGGCCGGCGCTGCAAAGGAAATACTGCTGCTTCAGGCGGAGCAGCTTGCCTTCGTACTCGGAATCATCGGGGTACAGAAATTCCGAGATGGATTCCACCGCACGTTTATACTCGAGAAATTTGTGGTAGTCGGTGCCTGCATCCGCGCCAAAGCCCCTGTTTGGCTGGAGGATGGACTCGGCGCTCCAATTGCGCAGCGTATTGACATGCCGCCGGTCGGCGCCGATGATTGGCACATCGTACGGAACTGCCCGGACCGTCTCGTAATCCGTGTGCCGGAATATGAGCTTTTCGCCTACCTTATCGGCCTCGACCCGTCCCCAGAACCTTACCTCCACACTCTTGTCCTCACGGCGCACTTCCCACACATTATCCTTTTGCAGCCAGTAATCGGGCAATTCCACCTGATACCCGTCAACGATCTTCTGCTCGAACAGACCGTATTTGTAGCGTATGCCGCAGCCATGTCCCGCATACTGCAAAGAGGCGAGCGAATCAAGAAAACAGGCTGCAAGCCGCCCTAAACCGCCATTGCCGAGACCTGCGTCGGCCTCTTCCTCCTCGACGTCCTGAAGAGAGAAGCCCAGCTCCGCAAGTCCGTCCCGCACCATCTCCAGAACGCCCATATTCAGCAGATTATTGCCCAGCAGCCTGCCGATTAGGAACTCCATCGAAAAGTAGTAGACCTGCTTTTCCTTGCCGTCCTTGTATTTCAGGTTCGTATTTGCCCAGTTCTTTCCGGCCTGCACACGAACCATACTGCCTAGAATGTGGTAAATGTCGGCGTTAGAGGCTTCCTCCAGCGGCTTACCCAGCTTCCCAACCAAATCATCGACAAATGCTTTTTTGAATGCTTCTTTATCGGTAAACAACAAACAGGTTCCTCCTGACAATGGCGTTTTCGATTGAAACCGAAGTTACATTTTACTGCTCTTGGCAATAACGAACGGCCGTTTGCTGTCGCCGACAAGTATCCGTTCCCGGCTGAGCTGCACGTCTTTATCCAGTATGACATTCTCAATGACAGCATCTTCTTCAATGACGCATTTCTGCATGATGACAGAGTTCACAATTCTCGCTCCCTTGCGGACCTGAACACCACGGAATATGACGCTGTTCTCCACCGTGCCTGCAATGATGCAGCCGTTCGCCACAAGCGAATTGCTGACATTGGCGCTTTCCAGATAGCGGGTCGGGGCTTCGTACTTAATTTTGGTCTGAACCTGGTTATCGTGGAACAGACTCGTATACTCCTCCTGGTCCAGAAGCTTCATACTGTTCTTGTAATAGCTGGCCACAGAGTTAATGACGGCATGATAGCCCGTATATTCAAAAGCGGCAATTTTGAGCTTATTGCGTCTTTTTTGAATAGCGTCCCGAAAGAAGAAGCTCTCCCCATGGGCAATGCAGTATTTCACCTGTTCCAGGAATAGCTCTTTTTCCATAATAAACATATCCATATAGATATTCGGATGGTTCTTCTCATGATGAATATTCAGCACATTGCCATCCTCATCGACTTCAAGGCGCAGGCAGGGATCATGCTCCGGCTCAAGATGGTCGATTTTTTTGTATACAAGCGTGACATCGGCGCCCTTTTCCAAATGATAGCTGTACAGCTCTTGAAAGTCGATCGTGTTGATGTGCTGGCTTCCGGAATGGACGATGTACTTGGCCGAAGCCCGTTTGAAGAAATCCAGGTTATTATGAAAATGCTGCAAATCTCCAAGAGACGTATCGGTCGGATCATTCCAGTCGGGAGGCAGGATGAACAGCCCACCATGCTTGCGATTCATATCCCATGATTTTCCATCGCCAAGATGGTCCATCAAAGAACGGTATTTGCGGCGGACGAACAGGCCCACGCTTTCCAGATCCGCGCGCATCATATTGGATAGGACAAAATCGATCAGCCGGTAGCGGCTGGCAAAAGGTACGGCTGCACCGCAGCGGAAATACGTTAGTTCATTTAAATGGTCCAGTTCGTGATCAAGATTAATTACTCCCAAGAGCTGTTTCATCGAATTACACCGTCCTCTTTAAGATGAAATGGTATTGGCCGGAACCGATTTCCGCTTTTTGCTGCGATTATCGATTAACAAGATGTCATCCCCGTCCTCCCGGTCCGTACCAATTTCCATATAATCCTCGATTACCGTATTCTCGCTGATGATGGCTCTGTGTATACGGACATTTTTGCCGATTTTGACTTTGGGCATGATAACGGAATCCGTGATTACGCTGCCCTCGCCAATCTCGACGCCGTAGAAGAGTACGGAATGCCTTACTTCTCCCCGAACGATGCTGCCCTCATTGATGAGGGAGCCCGATACTTTCGCCCCCGGAGCCACATACTGTGCGGGCTGGTTCGGGTTGCGGGTAAAAATTCTCCAAGAAGGATCGTTAAGGTTAAGCGGCGGATTGTCGCTGAGAAGATCCATATTGGCTTCCCACAGGCTGGTCACCGTGCCGACGTCTCTCCAGTAGCCCTCGAACGGATAGGCGTACAAGGATTTGCCCTCCGACAGCAGCGTGGGAATGATGTCTTTGCCGAAGTCATGGGAAGAATCCGATTCCTCTCCATCGTCCAAAAGCGCACGGCGAAGAACATCCCATTTGAAAATATAAACCCCCATGGAAGCTAAAGTGCTCTTTGGCTTTGCGGGTTTCTCCTCGAACTCGTAAATTTTGTAATCCCCTTCGGTATTCAGTATGCCGAAACGGCTTGCTTCCTCAAGCGGAACGTCTATGACCGAAATGGTGCAGTCAGCCTTTCTTTCCAAATGATATTCAAGCATATTGTTATAGTTCATTTTGTAAATATGATCGCCGGAAAGAATGAGCACATGCTCAGGGGCGAATTGATCGACGAATTTAAGATTCCGATAGATCGCGTCAGCCGTTCCCCGGTACCAGTTGCTGCCGTCTTCCCGTTCATGGGGAGGAAGTACGAATACGCCCCCATTCTTGCGGTTGAGGTCCCAGTCGCTGCCAATGCCGATATAAGAACTCAGAACGAGAGGTTCATATTGAGTCAATACACCAACAGTGTCTATTCCGGAATTCGTGCAGTTGCTGAGCGGAAAATCAATAATCCGGTAGGTGCCCCCGAAATAGACAGCGGGCTTGGCAATGGATTTGGTCAGGCCCTTTAATCTTTTCCCTTGACCACCAGCCAAAAGCATGGCTACCATTTCTTTTTTCTTCATTGGAAAAGCCTCCTTGACGTAGGGTAGTAAAGCTTCTTCCGTAAATAAGATAAAATGATTGGTGCGTAGGAAAGACAGCGTTAAAAACGCTCTTAATGAATAATACGGGATGACAGGGCATTTTAAACCGGGTGCTGCTGAACTTTTTGAATAGAGTAGGAAACTTGAAAAAGTCTTGAAAACGGGGGAAGGCTTGAATAGATCGGATGCAGCCGGAGCTCAACGGGGAACACTTCGGTTCCGGCTTTATATCCTTATTGTAAGGTCTTCGGGTACCCTTCGTCAAAACCTTTCCTAAACTAAAAAATGGTTGAAACACCGCGGATTTCCGCCATCCTTTTTCGTCGCCACCCTTTTTTGTAATCGTTTCCTTATTAACCGTTCTATCGGCATAAGGGATGGAGAACGAAAATGTCTTCTATACTTTAGATTACCCATTTCGAGGGGTTATGAAAGATTTTTTGCGGATTAAATATGTAAGGTAATTTCAGCAAACGTTCAAGTTGCTATGGCATAATATAACGAGCCCCACAAAGTGAAGCCAAGCCTTCATAGCTAATTCCAATTCCTGTGCGGGACATCGAAACTTATAAAAATAGCATGTTAAATAATGGCATGGAGGGATATACATGAAAGCTCACCAAGGCGTCCGTCTGCTACTGGTAGACGATGAGCCTCACATCCTCCAGTTTCTTGAGCTTGGCCTCACTAACGAAGGATTTGACGTAAGAACGGCGCCGGACGGATTATCCGCTCTAGCGGTTGCTGACGAATTCAAACCTCATGTAGCCATCCTCGATATTATGATGCCCGGCATGAATGGCTTAGATGTGTGCCGTCATTTCAGGAACGAGGAGGCGGAAGTCGCCGTCATTATGCTGACGGCCAAGGATGAGATCGACGACCGCGTCAAGGGCCTGTCCATCGGGGCCGACGATTATATGGTTAAGCCCTTCAGCTTCGATGAGCTGCTGGCGCGGATTCAGGCACGTCTGCGCAACCAGTTCCCGGGGCTGCTCGGCGAGGTGCGCTGCGGCCCCTTCGTCATCGACAGCCGGAGAAAGGAGATCCGCTTCAAGGAGACGGTCCTTGAGCTGTCTCCAACTGAATACGAGCTGCTGCAGCACCTGGTCATCAATCACGGGCTTGTGCTGAGCAAGCCAATGATCCTTGATAAAGTCTGGGGATACGACTTCAGGGGAGAAGAGAACATCGTGGAAGTATACATCCGTTCTCTGCGGGAGAAGCTGGGCGATAAAGAGCACCGCATCATACGCACGCTGCGCGGCGCGGGTTACCGGTTGGATCTGACATGATCGGCTTGTCCTTCTTCCGGCGGCGGCTGCATCCTCCGCGCTCGCTCCGGGGGCGGCTGCTCGCCGTCTCGCTGCTGATTTTGTCAGGGCTGCTCCTGCTCATTGGCATCCTTCAATATATATTAATGCGGAACTTCCTCTATACCAGCAGGGCGGAAGCCATGCATGCGCAGATCAGGTCGGTGCCGCGCGAGTTCTATTCCGAGCTTGCTAAAGACCGCGAAGGCAGCATTGCCC
>NZ_ASSD01000112.1 GCF_000520715.1 Paenibacillus zanthoxyli JH29 | reverse complement strand
CCCCCCCCCCCGCCGTTCTCATCGCCCGATTCGGCATACCCCCAATTGATAAATGTGGAGAAGCGCGACACGCCATTCTCTTCCAAGGCCCGGTTAAATGACGTAAACATTTCTTTAACCGCCGCCTTCTGCTCCTTTTGCTCCACCGATTCCTGAGCGCTGCTCTCAGGCAGAAGGTGTGGAATCGAGCCGCCTTGCACGGGGTAGCTTGCCCCGCATGACATACAGCCGAAAGAAGACTCTTTTTTCTCCAGTGTTTGCTTGCACCTCGGACATGCCCAGTTCATGCCAGTGATTGGCCAAGCACTGCTCACCGCTTCCCCCTCCTTAGCCATGGCTTGCCGCACCTTCGATACCGGAAGCATCTTTGACCAGATGGATGATTTTAAACACCCTTTGGCCTGTGACCATATCCTTGTGATTTTGCGTGCCAGGCGCCTCCAGCCATTCCATAACCCGTTCATCGCCTTCAAAGGAGCCTTCAAGCGCCTGCCGGCGGCTGTCCAGTGACTCGTCTCCCGATTGCAATACATTGCCGGTAATGTCCCGGATAAATGCGGTGCGGAAGCCAAGTCTTTGCCACTGCGCTTCATAACGCGGCAGGTCGGAAGCGCTCATAATATCCGCATACATAAATGTCCCGCCGGGCTTTAATACACGATAGGTCTCTTCAAAAAAAAGCTCGATATGCGGGTACAAATGCGAGGATTCGACGTTCAGCACATAGTCGCAGCTTTCTGTACGAACAGGCAGCTGCTCTGCGTCGCCGACACAATAGTAAGCTTGTTTATACCGGTTGTTTCCCTCGCAAAAATAAATATTGGACGGGGTCAGATCAATGCCGACTACGCTGCCGGCTCCATAGTTTTTGCAGAGCTCGTTCACATTGCCACCCCGTCCGCAGCCGATTTCGAGGATATCCCTTCCTGAAACATCCAGCCCGCCAATGATTTCGCGGAGCAAACGGATACTGCTTTGATTAATCCCCAGAGCCCCGCCCGATGGTTCGGTCTCGTCAGCGGCATACCCCCAGTTGATAAAGGTAGAAAATCTGGACAGCCGTTTCTCTTCAAGCGACCGGTTAATCGAATCGAACAGGCCGATGATCTCTTCCTTCCGCGCCACGCTCTCCGCAAGCTTCTCCGCAACGGGGCGGTCGATTAACATGCTCGCTACTCCATTTTCCTGTGCGTATCTAAGTCCGCAAGTCCCGCAGACCAAATGCCCGTCCGCCTCATGCAGAACGTTCTTGCACTCGGTGCATACCAGGGTGATGCCTGACAATGGCCAAGTCGTGTTCATATTTACATCTCCTCGTCGTTTTAGCCGCTTGCGCTGCTATAATTTTTGATCGCCTTTCTCCAAATCAAACGAACGCACACCAACAGAAGGATCGGGACGATCGCGCCCCACAGCATAAGCCCGCCGTCCAGCCTCTCCATGACGCTAAGCGGAGCAAAATTCGTAATCACCAGAAAGGGCAGCACGTATACGCCGATTCTCTGAATCAGCCGGGGGTAGATCGGCATTGGCATATTATTGGCATCCCAAATCGCATAAAATATGCCCGCGAGACCCCCGGTGTTAACGAACCAAAAGGACAGAATGGCCGGAATGATCATCAGGCAGTAAGTAATGACCAAAGCGGACAGAAGATACAGGACAAACAAGAACAGATGGTACGCGGTAACGGGAATGCCGAGCGCGCTCCAGCCTATGGAAACCATCGTAATGCCTGCGGCGAGATTGGGAATCGGCATCCCCAAATCAATATAACGGAGCGAGACCATAAACTGCAGGGAGATCGGCTTCACCATGAGCAGATCCAGCTCCCCCGTTCTCACATAATCCGAAATACGGACGAAGTTGGTGAAGAACAGGCCGGAATAAAGACCCGTCATCATCGTATACGTACCCACGAACATCAAAATCCCGTCTGGCGGTATATCGCCGATATGCAGATCGCTCTTATATACGACGACGACATACAGCAGCTTAGATAGCAGATAGGCGATTTCAACCGCGATACCGAGTATAAAATTCGTGCGGTATTCCATTTGTGCGATGAAGCAGTTTTTAATGAACTGTAAATAGATGATGCCATAGGTTTTGAGCGTGCCGAGCCGCGTTTTCAAGCGTTAGCCCCCTAAACCGAGATACTTTTTAAAGCCGATCCGCCACACCAGCTTCGAAACGAGGAACATGAAGCCGATCCAAAAGATTTGCATCAATAGCCCTTCCGTGATCTCACTCGACATCAGCTTCCCGTTGATCACATTGGACGGAAAATAAATCGTGTACTTAAACGGAAGGTAGTTTAGAAGGCTGCTCACTGTCTGGCCGAACACCTCAATCGGAAACACGCCGCCGCTTAAAATGATGACAAGCAGTCCGGTCATTTCAAAGAAATAGGAGATTTCGGACAGCCAGAAGGCGATTGCCGCAATGGTGTATGAAATGAGAAAGTTCAAGATCAGCGACAAGGCCATCGCCGCCACGAAGCACACCAGATTTTCAAGCGGGATATGGATGGCATACCGATTGCCAAAATAGAAGATAACGAGAAACAACACAGCCAGCATGACCGTGAAAAAGAACAGCTTTTGCCCAAGCATAGTAAACAGCTTCAGCCCGAAGTAGTTGGCCGGCTGCACCAGATATTTATTCAGAGCCCCGTCCTTGATGTCCGATGCGATGACATGATCCATATTGGTTGTCACTATTTTGGTTACAATTGCCGCCACAATGGTATACAGAATCATTTCTCCGTACGTATAGCCGAAAAATTGTCCTGAGCCTGACCGCCCGTAGACGGCCGTCCAAATATAGTACTGAATCATAATCGGGAAGAACGCGCTGATCAGGGAAAGGGCAAAGTCAAGACGATATTCCATCGAAGCCTGGACACCCAGCTTAAAGACGCGTATATACTTCGGATAAATGCTCATACGGGCTGCGTCCTGTTATATAGAGAGACGATCACTTCCTCAATGGGCCTCTCTTCAATCGTAATATCCTCGATCGGGAACAGGCCCAGCAGCTCTCTTGAAATCGGGTTAATCAGTTCCTTGGCAATTTCCAGCGTTGCCGTAAATTCGTCCGTCTGACGAACGGCTCCGTACGGCTCAAGCCTGAACGCTTCAACAGATTGGCTGAATTTCAGCTTGACAATCTTGGTTTGATTTACCGTACCATGCACCTGATTCAAGCTGCCGTCGAAGACGAGCCGGCCGTCGTTGATAATCAGGGTTCTTTTGCACAAATCCTCAACATCCTTCATATAGTGGCTCGTCAAAATAATCGTCGTCTTATAATGCTCGTTGTAGTGCGCCAGAAACTCTCTTACTCTCTTCTGCGTAACGACATCGAGTCCGATGGTAGGCTCATCCAGAAACAATAGCTCGGGCTTATGGATAAGCGCGGCGATCAGCTCCATCTTCATGCGCTCACCCAGCGACAGCCGCCGGACCTGGACATTCAGCACATGCTTCACATCCAGAAGTTCGACCAGCTCATCCAGCGTCCGCTTGTAGGTCTGCTCCTCGACCTGATAGATGTACCGATTCAGCAGAATCGACTCCGCTGCGGGAAGATCCGGCCACAGCTGGCTTTTCTGGCCCATGACAATCGCGAAACGCTTCTTGAATTCCTTCTTTCGCTCATAAGGCTTAAACCCCAGTACGGAAAGGCTGCCGCCAGTCGGATGCAGGATGCCGGAGAGCATCTTTAACGTCGTTGTTTTGCCCGCACCGTTCGGTCCGAGAAAGGCGACTATTTCACCCTTGCTGATGGAGAAGGTGATGTCCTTTACCGCTTGCTTGGTTAAGGTTTTGCGGTTGATCAGATTTTTGAGGGAGTTCATCACTCCGACTTCCTTCGTATAATAGGTAAAGCTCTTGGCTAATTGCTCAACCTTGATCGCTTCTTCCAAGTAGCATCAACACCCTGCTCTTATAGGTTGGAATTACCGTCCGTAATGATACAGCAGGCCGCAGCGGGAACAAACCGGCATCAACCCGCAGGACAGCAGCTCACGGTGCTTTCCGTAATTCTCCCCGTGCCACACCTCATTGACGGACGCTTCGCTGATGTTGCCGACGGCAAGCTCCGGAAAGAATTTGCACGGAGTCACGTTCCCGCTGGGCAGCACATCCATCCGGGTAGAGATGGCCAGGCACTCTTTCCGCTTCATCCCGGTCATCTGGACCCCGCTCACGAAATCACCGATTTCGTCAAGCTCCAGTGCAGGCATGAACCGTATGCGGCTGCTCCACGTATGCTCCGAGATACGGCGAACCTCCTCCTTCAGCGGCTCTACGTTCTCCGGTGAGATGCGGTAGGTGAAGGAATGCCAGCTGCAGCTTCCGGGCTCGGCCGGGTTCAGCCAACTGAGCTCCTTCGCGTACAAATCATCCATGTCCGCTGCGGACTCGGCGGAAATATACCAGGGATAGACGAAATAGACGGAATCGACGCCTATCTCCTGAAAATGCTGCATAAAGGAAAACAGCTTCGGAATCATGGCATCGTTCATTGTCAGGCTGATCGAGACCTTGCCTTTGAAAATGCCCTTTCTTTGAAGCTCCAGCAGCAGCTCTACCGCTTGTATGACCTTTTGGTAGGTGCCTTTGCCCCTGATCGCATCGTTCTCCGCTTCGAATCCTTCCAGGCTGGCCAGAACGACCAGCCCTTCGCCCATCTTGAGCAACGAGTCCAGATGCTGCTCCAGCAACACCGCGTTCGTGCAGACCGTAACGGTCCGCTGGTCCTGTTCGAGCAACTCGGCCAGCTGCGAAAATTGGCTGTAATAGAGCGGCTCGCCGCCCCACAGGTACACCTTCGATTTCTTCTCCCGGGTAAATGCCAGCACCTTCTCTACAAGCGCGATATCAATTTCCTTCTTCTGATCCTCCTTGGTCATCTCCCGGTGGAAGCCGTCTTCATTCCATTCATAGCAATGCTTGCAGCGCAAATTGCAGCCATTGTTCAGCTTGATCCCGATATCTTCCGGGACCTGCATCGCATATCGGCTGTCCGCTCTTCGCAAGCGGCTTGCCCGCGACATGTTCATAATCGTTCGCTTCAGATCGTTGAACACCTGCTCATCGAATTTCCGGGTTGTTTTGGGCTGCATCAAGAATCCCTCCATAATCAATTAATTGATTTCGTGCTCGTATCAGATTCTCATGCATGGAAATGAGCGTATCCATGGAATAATGCTGGGCCTTCCAATCCTCATACCTGATTCCGAAGCCCTGCTTAATCCAGTAGTCGGCATTAGCCGCTTCATGCCTGCCGAACGGCTCCAGAAAAACGAAAGGCGTCGCCGCAGCCAAGGACTCCATCAAGGAATAACCTCCGGGCTTGCTGATGATCGCGGCGGAGTGCCGAATGACATCGAACAGCGGCGGATAAGGATGCTGATTCCGATAGTCCGGCGCCTGGCCTGGCTCAATTCGCGCGAACGGGGGGAACTGCATCCGGCCGTATTCGTCCTTTACCCAGGGGCTCCACTCAGGATCATTCATGTAATATTGAATTTGCTCATGAGGCTTAATATCTTCTTCGTAATAGGCCAGCACATTAAGGCGTTTCCCCGCCTCAAGCAGTTCCTGAACGGCTGACGGATAAGTCCCGATGCCCCAGCCCCCTCCGTGCGCAATATAACGTTCTTCCCTCATGTGCAGAGGTATAGGAGCCTCATCGGAAATAGCGATCCGGTAGGACATGCTTTTGGAGGCCGGGTCATAGAACCAAATATGATTGTATGAAACGCCTATGTCCTCATATACCAGATATGAAGGAGAGTGAACGGCATCCAGATGGAGACAATCCACCTCCAGCCGCGTGCTCCCGATATAACGTTGATACTGCTCTATAATCGGGAGCCAGAAGCCGGTTGCGGTGATCAATCGGCTTCTGCCCTCCCGGCTCCAGATTTCAAAGAGCTGCCGCAGCTTGATGGGATCCAGGCAGCTGGAAATATCGCGGGCCAGCTCGGCCCCTTTTTTGGCTACGGCGAAGCTTTGATGAAAGGCTTTTTTGTACACCGGCACTTTCTGCTTAATGTGATCCAGGTAGAGATCCTCCAGCACGTACACTTCCGAGGGAACGCCTCTGCCGCTTAATTGGCGGCTGAGCTGCATAATCGGAACATAAACGCCCAACGAGTTGCCGGACCCAAGCAGGGTGATTGGTCTTCTCTCGCTAGCTATACCATTTCCCTCCTTTCGACTCGAAGCCGAGCCTCATTCGCTCCAAATATCGTTCCCGCTCCGGCAAATGATCGGCAATAACGGTCATGTAGAGCCTGCCCTTTTGCAAGCTGCGGCCTACGGGAGCAGCGGTTCCGGCTTCGGCTGCGCCAGCGAACAATGTGGCGGAAGACAGCGGCAGAATGCCGTTTCCTTGCCGGTTCGGATACAGAATGTCATCCCGCTTCAGCTCGTCAAGCCACCATTCATAATCGAACCGTTCCTTGAAGCCGACCGACCGGAAGGTGAAGAAGCCTTTTTTCCCGTGGGTCTCAAGCACTTGATCCAATCGGTGATTAATGAATCCCATCGACTTCCGCGCGTTAATCTCGACAATCGGAACCAGCGTTCCGTCTTTCAGCATCATGGAGTCGATGCACACTGGTCCATAGTAGCCGTCTTTATACAGGCGATCAGCAGCTTGCCTTAACACATCGAAGTAGCCCGCTCTTTCGATCGCCCTCTGTCCTTCGGCATCCATGGATTCGGAACCTAAATAGGCAAACTGTCTGTTGAGTGTTTTCTGCATGCCGATCAGTTGGAACGAACCGTCCCTCATAATATCGAACTGGCAGGAGAAATCGCACTCCACATCCAGGTAAGGCTCGATTACGAAAGCGGTAGTTTTGCCTTCCCCTTCCTGCTTGCGGATATAAGACGCCACCCGCTCCAGGCTCGCCTTCGATTGAAGCAGCATATTGCCTTTTCCGGAAACGCCGTACGGATCTTTAATAAGAACCGATCCATGCTCCGCCAGAAGGCTATGCCCAAGCACCGACAGCTCTTCCGCCGAGTACACCGGATGTCCGAAGCTCTCGCCAAGCAGATCCCCGGTTAACCGGGTAGAGTATATTTTGGAATTGACCCGTTTCACCGTTTCGAGTCCCGGCACCTCGGAGGCGTAGCCGTATTTGGCGATAACCTCATGGGTATACGGCACGACGGAGAAAGGGGATAATGCGTCAAATGCCCTGTACCGCTCATCATGTTCCGGTTCTACTGCTATGGATTGAAAGAGATTAGCCGAAGCTTCCTCTCCCTTCCAGACCAAATGCCTGAAGGAGAAACCGATGCTTGCCAGATATGCCTTATACGCATCCTCCATGGCAAACCGGGTTAAAAGCGTATCGCCGCTGCCGCAGAACGGAAACATAAGCTCATCCATCGCCAGAACGATCCGCTCTCTTTCTTTATCGCGAATAGCGGGCAAGCGCGCCAGATTCTCATCTCTCCAGTGGGACTCCGCGTCAAAGATTCCGGCAACGAGCTCTCTAGCCAATCTTCTTCTCCATTCCGTTCAGGAAATCCATGAAGCGTTCAATAGACAGCAGACTGCTGTAATCTAAATCCTCGTACACAATTTCCACTCCAAACCGGTCTTCGATCTCCAGAATGAAATTGATCATTTGCAGCGAATCCAGGCCGACCTCGTTAATCAAATCGCTCTCTGGTGTAAGAGTGCTTCGCAAGCTTTCATCCTCTTTGACTTTGATAATAATTTCTTTAATACTCTCAAACATTTCTCCTCTTCCTTTCTAAATTAGGATGATATAAATAACATATAAAGCTAGAATAGTATATAATTGTTATCAGAATGCAAAGGGGGTGCCTTATGTCACAACATGTTTTGTTTATTTCCGCCCATTTGGACGATGCGATCCTGTCCTGCGGCGATTACATCGATGCGCTGATACATAATCATTACCGGGTTACGATTGCCACCGTCTTTACGGGTATGGGAACGGATTTGTCCATGCTTGCCAGAATTCTTCACAAAAAATTCGGGCTGGGGCTGGATACGATGGACGTCCGGCGGCAAGAGGATATTCGTGCTGCGAAGGCGCTCGGCGCCAGCGTCCTGCATCTCAACCTGCTGGAATGCATTTATCGTAAAAATAAAGACGGCAGCCCTGTCTACAGCAAGCTGCATGAGCTGTTCGATACGGAATGGGGGTCTGAACATGAGGTGATGGAAGAGATCGTCTCCGTATTGTCTTCGCAAATTCAATTTGAAAATTACGCGGGTGTCTACGTACCGCTTGGTATCGGAAGGCATATCGATCACTGCCTCGTCCGGAAGTCCGCCGAGC
>NZ_ASSD01000111.1 GCF_000520715.1 Paenibacillus zanthoxyli JH29 | reverse complement strand
CTGCGGCACCGGCAGCCTCACCATTCCGCTGGCCGAGGCGGGATATCATATGACGGGTATTGACCTGTCTTCGGATATGCTTGCCGTGGCGCGCCAGAAGATGGAGGATCGTCCCCGGGGACGGCGGTTTATGCGGGAAGGCAGCGTCCATTGGATCAGGCAGGATATGAGGGAATGGGAGCTGCCGGAGCCGGTGGACTCCGTGATTTCATTTTGCGACAGTCTGAATTATATCCTCGAAGAGAGCGATATTTCAGCCGTGTTCGAGCGTACCTTCAAGGGACTGAAGCCCGGGGGCAGCTTTCTCTTTGACGTTCACCATCCCCGCACGTTGATTCGTTATGAGGAGGAGCAGCCCTTCATCATGGATGATCTCTCGGTGTCTTACATTTGGACCTGCGAAATGGATAGGCCAAGAACCGAGATTGAGCATCATCTCTCCATCTTCGTCCGTGAAGAACCAGGCAGCGACCGGTACCGCCGGTTCGAGGAGACGCATGTGCAGCGCGCCTACGATCCGCAGTGGATGGAGGAAGCGCTTCGGAGAGCCGGATTCAGCGAGGTAAAGGTGTATGGCGATTTTGAATGGAAACCGGCCGGAGATGACACGCAGCGGCTGTTCTATGTGGCTGTAAAGTAGTATCTGCCAAAAAAGGATATCCCTAGGGCCCAGGTTGCAGCCTTCGGGATATCCTCTGTTCTCCTGCTCCTTACCGGTGCTCAATCAGGTCGATGGTGCCAAGCACAATATGCGCCAGACCGAAGCCGAGTACTCCTGACGCAACCAGCTTATATCTGCTTCCAAGAAAGGCGGCTCCTGAAGCGGATACGACGGTACCAAGAATGGTGGGAATCAAACCTTCGCGCATTTGAAACACTCCTTCTCGTTGGTTTGGGAGACGAGGATTAGTGTGTGTTTGCATTAGGGGAATTATGCGATAGCGGCAGCCTCCGGCAAATGACAGTTCTAAGCAAATAAATGCTCCAGAAGGACGGATATTCCGTCTTTCTGGAGCATTTTGGCATGAACCTGTCGTCTTGTTTAGTCACGGCCTGGTCTAGCCTGTCTTAAAGCGTATGAACCTCTCCGGCCTCGCGGACATCGTACAGCACGCGGGCAAGAAGAGCCTGGCTGTAATTGCCGAAATGCTTGCCATATATCGTCAATCCGCGCTTGTTGACCGGCTTGTCGGTAACAGCGATGCGAAAGGTCAGCTCGCTTTTGTAATTCAGCTTCATATCATTCAGAGTAATATCCGAAATGCGCGAGCCGTCGATAAAGCTTCCTTCCTCATTGATCCGGATTAGCTTCAGCATACCGTACTGATTCAAATGGGGAGGCCACCAATCCGGGCTGAACGTACCGCGTGTATCGCCAAAGTCGCCGGGACTTGTCCAGAAGCCGAGTTCCATGCCGTTAAGATAAAAATAAATATCCGAAGGATAATGATCAGAGCAGCCAGGCGCTTCCGACCCAAGCTCCAAGGAGAGTTGGATTTCACGGAAGCGCTGATTTGGCTTTAAATAATTCGGAATCCGGTATTCGAGAAACCCATCGGCCATCCAGATCATCTCCGACTTGATCCGCTGCGGGTCGGCAAAATAGCGCGGTTCGTCGAATTCCCCGATAATGCTATCCTTCGTCGCAAGACCGCACGTTGGAACGGCCGCATAGTTACTATAATGCCCGACCGGAATCTCCACCTCATATAGATTGCCGATATCCTTGCTGCGGAGCTCGACCATCAGCCGGTCTTTGTTCAAATAACATACCTTCTGAATTCCATGCTTGCCGACGGAAGTATTAATTTCAATAAGACCGCTCTCTTCAAGCTTTTTAATATGCATCGTAATCGCGCCGTTGCTCAGCTTCAGCCGTTTGGCGATTTCATTCAGATTTAGCTGCGGGTTGGAGGCTAACATTTCTAGAATTTGTATTCTTATTTCAGAACTGAGCGCTTTGAAAATATCAATTCCGCTCATTAAATCTTTAATATAGATCATGTTCAGCTATCTTCTCCCAATGGCTTTGTGATAACAATATTTTAGATCATCATAAACTTATTTGGATAAAAAAGAAAGCTGTGATAGTCTGTAGGGATGGCGGCAGCAAGCAGATAGGCAGACGAAAAACGGGCCGAATAGGGATGATCCCTGTTCGGCCCGTTTTGTGCTACTTATTAATCCTGAAGAGAGGGCTGAAGACTCTCCTGTTTGTCACCGTGTTTTTTTTCCCACATCGCTTCGATTTCTTCAAGGGATTTGCCTTTGGTCTCCGGAATGACTCCCCAAGTAAAGAGGAATGTAAACAGGGAGGTTGCGGCAAAAATCCAGAATGTTATGGCAGGTCCCGCAGAAGAAAGCAGCGGCGGGAAGGATTGGGAAACCGCGAAGTCGGCTCCCCAAAGAGCCATTGTGGCGACAGCCGTAGCAAAGCCGCGAATCCGGCTTGGGAAGATCTCGGACAAGATTACCCAAACTACGGCCCCGAGTGAAATGGCGAAGGCCGCAACATAGACGAGAATGCAGATCAGCACAATCGGGCCGTCCGTACGCCCGGTATGGAAAGCAAAGCCGATGATCCCCAGGCTGACGGTCATGAAGAACGAACCGGCCAGCATCAGCACCTTGCGGCCCAGCTTATCGACCAGCCAGAGCGACAGCGCGGTGAAGATCAGATTGACAAGTCCGACCATAATGGTCTGAGTAAGGGAACCGCTTGCTCCCGCACCGGTCTGGCGGAAGATTTCCGGCGCGTAGTACATTACGGCGTTGATACCTGTAACTTGCTGAAGCATGGCGACGATAATGCCAACGACCAGGACGGTGCGAAGGGCCGGCGTCAATCTCCGGCCGGAAGCGGCTTTGGCTTCCTCGTCCTGTGCAAAGCTCTGCTTGATATCAAGCACTTCTTTCTTGGCCAGCTCTTCTCCGTGAATCTTCAGTAGAATAGGCAGCGCCTCCGCAGCTCTTCCTTTCTTGATCAGCCATCTTGGGCTTTCCGGAACCAGGAACAGCAGAGTCAGGAACAGAAGTCCCGGCACGATACCGGTTCCAAACATGATGCGCCAGCCTGTGGAAACGTCCCATGCGTCATTGCCCATGCTGGATACGCCAAGGGCCAGAAAGGAGCCGAGAAAAATACCGCTAACTGTTGCCATCTGGTTCATAGCGACCAATCGGCCCCGGAATCTGGCGGGGGCGATCTCCGCATTATAGAGCGGGCAGAGCGTTGAGGTGATACCGATAGCGAGACCCTCGATCATGCGGGCTGTAATGAAAATTCCCAGTGTTGGCGAGACGGCGGAACCGAAAATTCCGGCGGTGTACAGAACCGCAGCCGCAATCAGCACTTTTTTTCGGCCAAAACGTTCACCTATCGAACCGGATATCGCCGCGCCGGCCATACAGCCGATGATCAGGCAGGAAACCGTCCAGCCAAGCATAAAGTTGCCGAGTTCGAACCGGGCACGCAATAATCCGTTAGCCCCCGACATTACCGCCGTATCGAATCCGAATAAAAAACCGCCCAGGGCCGCGACCATGGATACAAGGACAACAAATTTTATACTGGTCTCCGACTCTTCGGCCGGATGTTGCAATAAAGCACTCATATCATTTTCCCCTTTCCATCTGCGCGCTTACCAGCGGATACCGCTATCAAATCAGCGCAGCAGTTGTTTCTTCTTAAAATTATAACATCACCTCCCTGCTCACAGAGGAGCTATCCCCTGCACGATTTTGTCCTCTTTTGCGCATTTCTTTAAGATAGGGAGGGAATGGCGGCGGGGAATGCAGATACTAGTATTATCTTGTCCTCCAGGCACAAAAAAATCCACGCCTGACGGCATGGACTATATTAATTAACCTGTTCGCGATATTCGCTTGGAGTGACTCCGGTCACCTTTTTGAACACCCGGCTGAAGTAATTCGGGTCCTTGTATCCTGCGAGATAGGAGACTTCCTTAAGACTGAGATCTCCCTCTGCAATCAGTTCCTTGGCTTTGCCGATCCTTAGACTAGTGAGATAGTCGATAAAGGTCTCCCCTGTTAACTGCTTAAAGATTTTGCTGAAGTAAAAAGGGTTCAGATGCACGTGGTCAGCGACTTCCTCCAGCGAGAGTTCCTCCGTGAATTTTAAGCCGATATATCGTTTCGCTTTATCCAGCACGCTCATCGTCTGCTGTTCCCGTTCTTCCCGTATGCGCTCAAGCGCTGCGACGACATAGGAACGCTGGCCCGCCTGACTGACCGCCGCAGGATTCCTGTCGGTAAATGCGAAGTCCTCCTTCTTCAAATCGCCAAAGTGGCAGATTTCTCCGTTCCGCGCACCGAGAGTGGAGGCGAACACGGCTTCAAAGTAGGATTCATGAAGGCCTTCCGCGCCTTCGCGAACCGTACCAATCCCTATTGCCGCAGAAAGGCCGAAGTGCTGCTCTACATGGGAGCGCAGCTTCTCTCCGTACTGATGCACTTCATCGTTGAACTCCGTTTCGGGCATACCCGGCGGCATACGCAGGAATACGGCGACATGGCGGTCGATGATCGAGCTGGAAATCGAGCTGCCGAAGGTTCTAAGCAGACTGTGAATGACGTTGTACACTTTCTGTCTTCCGATGTTCATCTCGTCATGGAAAGCCACGACGAGTCCGAGTCCCCGGTCAAGCGGAAAACCAAGCCATTCGGAAAGCTTCCAGCTTTCATCATCCGCAGCCTTGTTCATCATCAGCAGCAGAGCAAGCTCATTCTCGGCGAGCGGCATCAGCTGGGACATCCGATCGCGCATTTCCAGCTCTTCCTCGCGTTTCGCTTTTTCCTGATCCAGGTCGTCCACCAGTCGATGCAGCAAGGACACCAGTTCCTTCCGCTTGGCGGGCTTTATGATATATTCTTCCACTCCGAGCGAGATGGCTTCCTTGGCATAGGCGAAATAATCATAGGCGGTCACCAATACCAGCTTGGCGTCCGGCATCCGCGCTTTGATCTCCTTGAGGGCCTCCAGTCCCTGAATGCCGGGCATATTGACATCCATGAAAATAATATGGGGCCGGTGCTCCTCGGCAAGTCCGATCGCCGTTCTTCCGTTCTCGGCGTGAATAATTAGGAAGGTATCCGGCATTGCCCGACGGATAATCCATTCCAATCCCTCGCGCTCAAGCGCCTCGTCATCTGCTATCATCAGCCGATACACTGTTCATCCCGCTCCTTCCCACCGGAATATTTAGCACTACGGTCGTTCCTTTTCCCGGTTCGCTCGTAATTTGAACCAAATCCTTCCGCCCGTAGACCAGTTCCAGTCTCCTGAACACATTACGGGTGCCTAGGCCGGTGGAGCGCGCCTGAATCGGCGTCTCTGCCGCTGGCACTTGCGTGTGGTTCAGCAAGGACGCACGTACATTCTCAGTCATCCCTATGCCGTTATCTTGTATAACAATTTTTGTAACCGATGGCCCGCCGTGAATGGAAAGAGAGATAACTGCTCCGCTCTCCATATGACCGATGCCATGGATGAACGCATTCTCGATTATAGGCTGTATGGTCAGGGAGGGAACCCTTACATTGAGCGCTTTTTCATCGATATCGAGCTGGAACGACACCCGGTCACGGAACCGGGTCTGCTGCAGCCTGATGTATTCCTTTACATGCTCCAGTTCATTGCGCAGAGGCACCTGCCGATCCAGGTTCTGCAGGTTGTAACGCATAAAGTTTGACATCGAGACAATCAGATCGCTGGTTCGTTCCGCCTCTTCCAGCAGCGCAAGCTTCGAAAGAGCATTAAGCGTATTGTATAAAAAATGAGGATTGATCTGGCTCTGCAGCGCCTGCAGCTCCAGAGTCTTGACCAGCCGTTCCTTCTCGGCGATATCCCTGTCTTTTTCAATAGATTCTTTCAGACCGGCCAGCATTCCGGTAAAGGCGGCAGACAGAGCGGCGAGCTCGTCCTTGCCCCCGGCGGGAAGGGGAGGGTCCAGATTTCCCCTGGACACGGATTTCGCCGAGCGGACGAGCGCGCTGACCGGAACCGTAATGCTGCGGGAAATCCAGACCGCAACCACGAGGCTGAGCGTCGTACCCAGAGCGAATACGGCGACTCCCAGCTTGTAAAGCCGCGCATTCTCCGCTTGAATATTCCGGAATACCGGACGGTAATGATCTAATTCGCCTTCAACCAGCTGCTGTCCCTCACTCCGGATAAAGGAGAGGGTCTTTTCGGCTTCGAGATAATGCCCGAACGCATCCGAAGATCTGCCGTTCTCCGAGGCGGCGAGCGTCTGCTGCTCAAGTGACAGCAAGGTTCGAATCATATTCCCATACCCGGTTAAAGAGGAGGTCAGGGGCGGCGCGGAGCCCGTATCCATCAGGGTTGAATGAAGCCCCGAAAGGTTGGTGAGCGTCTCTGCCGCCTGCGCCTTTGAGTCTTCCGCCGGGTGAAGCAGATAGGCATACACCGCCTTGAGGCTGTCCTCGGACGCCCCGGTGGTCTCTTTGTATTTGAGAATCCGGCCCATAATCAGATCATAGCTATCCCGAACAATTGTTCCGCTTTGGAATAAAAAGTAAGTTACCAGATTCATCAGCAGAACGAGCAGGGGGATGAAGATCAGCAGTTTGCTGCGAATACTCATGGCGCACCCTCCCCGTCAGGCTTTGCCATGCCGCTGTCTCCAAGCAAACGGATAGACGTATAGCTGACATCCGGCACGGATTTCCCCTGAAAATAATCATGGAGAAGTGTTATGGCTGTGCTGCCCATTTCCAGCGGCTGCTGGACAAGGGTTAGCTTAATTAGCCCTTTTTGCACGGCTTCCTTGGTCTCGTCCAAATCGTCGAAAGCGAACAGCAGCCGGTTTGTTCTCAGCTGACGCACCGCGTCCAGCGCTCCAAGGCCGTCCAGGGAGCTGAATCCGACGACCGCTTTCAGGTCCGGATGAGCGGCAAGCAGGCTTCGGGTCTGCTCGGAGGCCTGAAGCCGAGATATATCGGATGTCCGAACATCGGCAATTTTCATTTCCGGGTAACTCGCGATAATGCTGCGCAGGCCCTCCAGACGGAGACGCTGGCTGTCGGCTCGGACCGTTCCCACCAGTACGCCGACTTTGCCTTTGCCGTTCGCGGCTTCCGCCACCAGCCGGCCCATCTCCTCGCCTGCCGCAAGATTGTCGGACCCGACGTAGAACAGCCTGCGGCTTCCGGGCTCATCGGCATCGACGGTCACGACGGGAATGCCCAGCGCCATCGCCCGGTCTATCAGCCCCTTGGAGTCGGCTCCGCCGGTGCCCTGCACAATGATGGCGCTGGGCCGTGAAGCGATTGCTTGCTCCAGCAGGGAGAGCTGTTCTTCCGGATTAATCCGCAAGGGCCCAGTATATTCGAGATCCATACCATACTTGCCGGCTGCTTTACGGGCTCCTTGCTCAATGGACCGCCAGTAAGGATTGTCGAGTTCCTGGGATATAAGCAGGACCCGGCGGGAAGGGACCGCTTGAGCCTGTCCGGGGAGCAAGTTATCCACCTGATGCTGTAATCGGTTCGTAGAGAGAATAAACTGGATCAGGGTATAAAGAAATCCGCCTAATAATATCAGTAGGGCAATGCTCCATTTCCGGTTAAACATCCAAGTCTCCTTCAATAAGTTATCATCCATTTCGCCTGACCTTTATTATACCGGAGAACATGCCGACTCCCAAATGATAAATTATTGATCTTTGGGGGGGCGTAAACGCAAAACGGCCTGCATGGAGAGCTCGTGTGACAGAGAGCTCTTCTGCGGGCCGCTGCTAGACTTAAGATTTTCACTTAAGTTAAGGAATATACTGCTGAACGATAGCGGTCACTTTGCCGTCCTGAACCGTGATGTGATAAGGGAATTGGCTTAGATCCACCACATCCGTATCGCTGAACTTGTTCAGGAACGTATTCAAATCGACTGCTTCGTTCCAAATAATATCCAAATCGCCGGGGTTTCCGGTATGGTCAAATATTTGCGTCTTGATGTCTACATGCTCAGCCAGCGGGTACTCGGTAAGCGTATCGCTGTCGTTCACGATATAATAGCCGTCCGGCGCGCCGCCAATCTCTTGTGCGGCTTCCGGTTCCCGCTGCGCAAAGACGCGGTCGGCTTCGGCTCCTTCATACCAATTAATCTCATCCGCCGTCAGAATCACCTTGTTGCCATCAGGCTGCAATGAATGAATATATACGGTCAATTGCTGCGCTGGCCCGATGCTCTGGGCAACCGCCTGGGTTAAGGCTGTGCTTGCCGTACTGATGAGGGAAAGGAACAGCAGCACGAGGACAGGCATTACAAAAGTCTTTTTCAACAACATGATCAATCTCCCCCTTGACTCTATAAAGCACAGTATAAAGCTATTTACCCTCTGGGTTATTTCTCAAACGATGCTTTTACTACAATTAACGGATTAGACGAAAAAAGGTTGCAAGGACCCTGCGGATCTTGTTCAGGCGGCCCCGAAAACCGAGAATATTTTTCCTTGGTTGAGGCATATTAAGCTTTTCTGCTGCTTCCCGCCGTTATCTGAAAAAATCTTTTGCCCTTTGCCGCCGCGCTGAATTATTATCAATACAGATTAGATTAAAACGTAAAGGTACGGGAGACGTCATGAAACTTTATCTGGAGATTCCGGAGCTTGACAAGCACTTTCCGTTTCGCAGCTTTGTGAATAAGGGGGATCGTCTATGCTACCCGCACTGGCATAAAGAAATCGAGATCATTTATGTGGTCAAAGGAAGCGTGGACCTTGGGATCAATGATGTACCCATCCATATGCGGCAGGGAGAAATTCAGTTTGTGGGCAGCGGGGACGTGCATTATTTTCTGGCTTCGCCCGATAGTGAGCGGCTGGTCATTCAGTTCGATTTGAGCTTTTTTCAGGAAGTTTCGGTTCTGGACGCTAAGGAGCATTCGCTCCGCGACGCCTTTGCTTCGATGGAGCAGTCCGGATGGAAATGGCCTGAAGGGCTGGCGGATCGAATGCGGGGGCTGATCGAGAGCATCCACGAGGAAAATGTCCGGCGGGCGGAAGGGTACGCGTATCTGATCAAAGCCAGGCTGTTTGAAATGCTGACCTTGATTCTTCGCGAGGTTCCGAAAAGCGGCGTGCATCGGCAGCCCAAAATTTCGGAGGAGTCGGCTACTAAATCCAAGGAAACGCTGGAGAAGCTGGAGCGGATTTTCACCTATGTCGAGAAGCACTACCGTGAGGCCATAACACTGAAGGAAGTTGCGAAATATATGGGCTTCAGCCCGTACTATTTTACCAAGCTGTTCAAACGTAACACGGGCATGACTTTTGTGTCCTTCCTGAATGAATACCGGCTCAATAAGGCCAAATGGCTGCTGCTGAACGAGGACGGGCCGATTACGGCGGTTGCCGAAGCTTCGGGCTTTGGAAGCGTGAAGACATTTCATCATTTTTTCAAGGAAGCGACCGGCGTCTCGCCGATGAAATACCGGAGGACAATATTCGGGAATAATTCAGCTAGAATGTAGGAAGAAAGCGCCTTCCCTGAATTGTATGATAAGGATGGTAAACGATTAACTTGGGGACAGGAGAGAGAGCAGTATGGTTAAAGTAACCGTATGGAATGAATACCGCCATGAGCGGAACGACGACAAAATCGCTGCTGTATATCCGGAGGGCATTCACGGTCAAATCGCCAGCTTTCTGAAAGAGGCGGGCCTGGATGTCCGCACGGCGACCCTGGATGAGCCGGAGCACGGGCTGACAGAGGAAGTGCTGAACAATACCGATGTCCTCGTCTGGTGGGGCCATATTGCCCATAAGGAAGTAAGCGACGAGATCGTTGACCGCGTCCATCAGCGTGTCCTTCAGGGTATGGGGCTTGTGGTGCTTCATTCCGGGCATATGTCGAAGATCTTTATGAAGCTGATGGGTACGAGCTGCGATCTAAAATGGCGTGAAGCCGGTGAGAAGGAACGTCTATGGGTCATGAATCCGAGCCATCCGATCGCGGAAGGCATCGGCGAATATATAGAGCTTGAACATGAGGAAATGTACGGTACGCACTTTGATGTGCCTGCGCCGGACGAACTGATCTTTGTCGGCTGGTTCGAAGGCGGGAACGTCTTTCCGAGCGGCTCCACCTATCGGCGGGGAAATGGAAAGATTTTCTACTTCCAGCCAGGGCATGAGTCTTATCCGACTTATTATCATCCGGAAATCCAGAAGGTTATCATCAACGGCGTGAACTGGTGCGAGCCGACAAAACGCGCTTATCCGGTTTACGGCAGATCGCAGGAACTGGAGATGATCAAACGGGAAGTGCTGCTATAAGGGCAGCCGATACGGAGAACAAAAGGAGCCTGCCGGGAAATTCCCTGGTAGGGCTCCTTTTTGCCATTCATATCTGCGTTAAGCTTCATTAATCTCTCCAGGGCGGTGCCGTAAGCGGGCGGACGGTGTTATACTTAGTTGAATCTATATAAGATGAACTTAAAAAATGACATCAGTGTAAGGAGTAACGAAGGAGGGGAAGTTTGGAACTGTAGGAGCGATAGCGATCACCCGAAAGCTTTCTGGAGGAAAGCTCGCTTCGAAAGCATAGGCTGTCTCCGGATTTCATCCGCGAAGAGTCGTTAAAATCAAGAAATCTGGAGACAACAGCGGCCGGAAACATTCCTCGTAGTTATGACTGATGTTTGATGGAAAATCTTAAGTTCATCTTATATAACAAAAAACAGGCAGGTGTGTATCATTGACTCTTAAGGCTTCTAAAAATAGATGGCGCGCGGACAAGCTGTCGAGGCTTGGCTCCTCCATCTTTCAGGAGGTTGCAGGCTGGAAAGCCGAAGCGGCTGCGGGCGGCCTTAATCTTATCGACCTTGGCATCGGCAGTCCGGACCGCGGACCGTCTTCTGAAATCCGGCGCGTACTCAGCGAGGCCGTATTAAAGGAAGACAGCTATTCGTATCCGTCCTCCGAAGGCGGACTGGCATTCCGCAGCAAAGCCGCAGCCTGGATGAAGTACCGGTTCGGAGTAGAGGTTGATCCCGAGACAGAGATGCTGACGCTGATGGGCTCCCAGGACGGACTTGCGCATCTGGCGCTGGCGGTCTGCAATCCCGGCGATGTGGCGATTGTGCCCGATCCCGGTTACCCGATTTATTCCGGTGCGTTAGCCATTGCCGGCGTTACGCCTTGGCCGCTGCCGCTGAAGGCAGAGAACGGCTTCCTGCCGGATCTTAATTCCATTCCAGAAGAAGTGCTGGAGCGCGCCGCATTTATTCTGCTGAATTTTCCCGGCAATCCGGTCTCCGTAAGAGCGGACTATGCGTTCTTTGAACAGCTGATCGGCTTTGCCCGGCGGTGGAACCTGCTTGTCGTGCATGATCTCGCATACTCCGAGATGGGCTTTGACGGATACCGGCCGATCAGTATCCTGCAGGTGCCGGGTGCGCGTGAGACGGCGGTCGAATTTCATTCCTTCTCCAAGAGCTTCAACATGGCCGGTTGCCGTATCGGCTTTCTGGCCGGGAACGCTGATGCTGTAGGCGCTCTGCGAAGCCTCAAGGGCA
>NZ_ASSD01000110.1 GCF_000520715.1 Paenibacillus zanthoxyli JH29 | reverse complement strand
CGGCCTGCCGCCGCCATCCTTCCTGCCAGCAGCCCGGCCACGCTCGTACAGCCGATTCCCGGACCGGAACCGAGTACCCCCACCACATTGCTGCGTTCGTCCCCGTCTTCCTTCAGAATGAGTCTGATCTTTTCGATAATCGCCAAAGAAGTCGAGCGCGGCGGCAGAAAATACACGCCCAGCTCCTCGCAGGTCAGATGGATGCCGTGATACCCGCGAACCCCGTGCTCCATATAAAAGTAAAGAATGATCGTATCCGGGTATTTTTCGCGCAGCCCCCGCAGTTCAGAGACTCCGGCTTGTCCGCTTGCCGCTATCAGCATATGACCTGCCGTCTGCTGCGGATCAGGGAGCGCGGTTTGCATAACAACGGTGTAGCCGGCCTGCCGGATATCGTTAATCGTCAGTTGGTCCAAGCCAAGACTGAAAATTTTCATTATGTTCTATTCCTCCTATTCCACCCGGACGATCCACAGCTTGCAGCCGCGCTCCAGGTACTGCTTCAGCAATTCGCCATCACTCTTTTTCAGCTTCAGTTCTGGAACGGCCACCTTGCCGGTTGAGGTCACCCGGTTGTTGTCATTGCCGAGCTCCGTGTCGCGAACGTCATTGTTATCTTCCGTGCGGACGTAATTTACGGTTACTCCGATTAGAAAGGCTTTCTCCGGCATAGCCGCTTGCTCACCGCCCGGGCTTCCGTGGACAGAACCTGCCGCAAGGTTGGAGCTTCCCATAGTTTTCGCTTCCTCCTGCACAAGATAAATATCCACTTTGTCCCTGCTGCGGAGAGAACCGTTAATCGCATAGACGGCTTCCTTCGGAACTGGAAAAATCCCCTCGTCCGCTCTGGGCTCCACATCGTTCAAATCAACCAGCCCTTCCGTCAAAATGCTGCCATCCGTCAGGCTGACGTTGGTGATGTTGCGCTCAGCCCGATTAATCTCCGTTACAGCCCCGGCAGGAACATCCTTCGTCTGTACGGAATCAAGATAAAGCTCGGCCGCCTGGAGTTCGTGATTCTTGGGCAGGACCCCGCCCCCATTTACCTTAACCTTCACCACGGTTTGGGACAGCACATAGGGCTTGAAGTAAAGATCATATCCCAATAGACCACCGAAACCGACAATCAAGATCAGAACAGCAAAAATATAATTGCGCTTCAATAAATGACCGCGCTGCGCCGACAAGTGGATTTCCCCCTTTGCAAGATTGATTTTTGCGCATAAAAAACCCACACTTTGGCATAGAGCGCCAATGTGTGGGTAAAATGCTTTTTTACCTAAAAAGTAAACTGCTATTCAATTAATTGAACACGACCGTCTTGTTCTGATGAACAAGGATACGGTCCTCGATATGCCATTTGACTGCCCTGGCCAAAACGACGCGCTCAATTGTGCGGCCGATCCGCTTCAGCTCGCCAATATCTTCCCCGTGTGTGACCCGCTGCACATCCTGCTCAATGATCGGACCGCCGTCAAGCTCCTCGGTTACATAGTGGGCGGTAGCGCCGATGATTTTCACCCCGCGCCGGTATGCCTGGGCATAAGGATTGCCGCCGATGAAAGCCGGAAGAAAGGAATGGTGGATATTGATAATCCGGTTCCTGTAATGCCGGGTAAAAGAAGGTGAGATAATCTGCATGTACCGGGCTAAAATAATGACGTCGATATCTTCTCTGATCGTTTCCAGCTGCCGCCGCTCCGCCTCCGCCTTCGTATCCGCCGTTACAGGGATGTAATGATACGGTATGCCGAACGACTCAACGTATTCCTTCATATCGGCATGATTGCTCACAACCAGCGCGATATCGGCGTCCAGATCGCCCGCCTGCCACTGCCAGAGTAGCTCGACAAGGCAATGATCCTCCTTGGATACGAAGATCGCGAGTCTCTTTTTATGGCTGACATTGAACATCTGCCAGTTCATTTGAAACTGTCCGGCGATTTCGCCGAACTCCGCCTGAAGCTGTGCCATTCGCTGCTCCAGCTCCGGAAGATCAAATTCAATTCTCATAAAGAACATTCCGCCCGAAGGGTCCATCGTATACTGATCCGACTGCACGATATTGGCTCCGTGGTCGAACAGAAAGCGGGATACCGCGGCGACTATTCCCGGGCCGTCCGGACAGGAGATGAGCATTCGCGCCCGGTTGGGGTGCTGCTCGTCCGAAGTAGAATGTTCTCTTTTTACATGCAATTCCATTTGGATTCCTTCCATCCTCTCATCATGTACGCATCTCTTAAAGTTTAAGCGTTAACCAGAACCTGCTTGCCCGCCAGCCAGGCGATCAGCCGGTGATTTACCGCCTCTTCGCTTAAGTCCGGGAATAGCCCGGCGGCGATTACCTGATCGTATAGACGCTCCAGCGGCTCGCGCGGATCGGCCTTTTTGGCCTTGGCGTCGGTCTTGAGCAAATTCCAAATATCCAGCACATACTGTCTAGGGTCCAGCTCCTGCTTGGCAAAGAAAGCGTGCAATTCTTCAACCTGGGCCAAAAACTCCCCGCCAAAACGCTCTTGAACATTGCCGCGCAGCAGCGCAATTTCCGCTTCGTACATCGGCCGCTGGGTCTTGGCGTCTTTGCCGATCCACGGCGTTTCAAGAATGAACGGGCGTCCGGCAAGCAGCTCATGATGAACGACCCGGTTAATCGTATCAAAACCGATCCAGCCCGAACCAATCGGCGCATGGCGGTCTTTGCGCGAACCGCTTGGATTTTTGCTGTCGTTGATATGCACCACGCCGATCCGGTCCAGACCGATTGTCTTATCGAATTGTTCGAGAACGCCGTCCAGGTCGCCTACAATATCGTAACCGGCATCGTGAATATGGCATGTATCCAGGCAGATCGACAGCCGCTCGTTGTGAACGACTTTATCGATCATGGACGCGATTTCCTCAAAGCTCCGCCCCATTTCCGTTCCTTTGCCAGCCATCGTTTCCAACGCAATATGAACCTCTGTCTCATGCGTGCCGCCCAGCACCTCGTTCAGGCCGTCGGCGATTCGCTGGATGCCGTACTCCGGGTCCTTATCGGTATAAGCGCCCGGATGAAGCACGATGTGCTTGACACCCAGGGCATGCGTACGGTGGATCTCCTGCTGGAGAAAATCGACGGCAAGCTGGTAGGTATGATTTTTGTAAGAAGCCAGGTTAATGATGTATGGAGCGTGAACGACAATCTCTTCAACGCCGTTTTCCCGCATCGCCGCTTTGCCTTCTTCGGGATACATGTCTTCGATCGGTTTGCGGCGGGTATTTTGCGGTGCGCCTGTATATATCATAAAAGAGCTTGAACCGTATTCATTCGCTTCATTTGCCGCGCTGAGCAGTCCTTTGTCCGCGCACGACACATGGGAACCAATTTTAAGCATGCCTTTTTCCCTCTTTCTTTCACGAATTAAGACTTATTTTATCGTGATTGGGACAATAAATCTAGGCATTGCCGATATCTGGCTCGCTCCTTCGCAAAACGCTGGCTATATGCTATATTTTAAATTGGAAAGAAGTCAGTGATCATAATCATTGATAAGGCGGTGTAGTTATGATTATTAAATCAGGGCTTGGCTGGTTGTCTGCGGCACCGAGCAGTTTATTTATGAACACAATCGCTTTCTGGACATTTCTGCTGCTGGGCTGCATGTGCATCGGCGGCTATTTCATGTTCCGTAAATTCCTCAAAGTGCTGCCCAAAGCGGACGGAAAATCCAAGCTGGACTGGCAAAACTACTGGGTGGAACGCAGCCGTCCGCTGTGGAGCGATGAATCCAAAGCCTTTCTCGACCAGCTTGTGCAGCCCGTCCCCGGACCGTTCCGCGATATCGCCAAACACTCCATCGCCGCCGAAATCGGCAGGATCGCCGTCGAAAGCGATGCAACCGAGGTCACGCGTGATCATTGCATTAGAGGCTACATCTCCGCCACTCCAAGGCGCGACAGCCGGTTCCTGATTCAATTTCTGGAAAAGAATCATATTGACTATTCCCCTTACCGCCATTTAATGAAGTGAATTTCAATAAGCGCTGCGGCAGCTCAGATCATGAGCCCGATCCACAAGCGTTAACACTGATGAAAGGTATAGTTCCCTTTTACAATAGTGAAGGCGTCTCCGTCAGCCAGTGGATATTCCTTGTAAGGAATCATTGCCTCTCCCTGAAACCGGGTGCCGTTGCGCGAATCGAGATCTTTCAGCACATAGCCGCCCCTGCTGCGGAATACCTCGACATGCACTCTGGAGGCTCCTTCCGACGACTCCACATACTGTGCCACCTCCGGTGAGCGGCCGATAATAAAGCTTGCCCGGTTCAGCTCGATTCTTTCCCGCCGGTCGCTTCCTTCCTCCGTTCTTTCGAGATAGGGCAGCCCCCCATCATGCAGCTTCGCTTCCACGGAAGCCGGGACTTTCTCTCTGGACAGCAGAACGGTAGCCGACCCGGAGTCCGAGGTCTTCGGGTACTCCTCCGTCCATTTGCTCTCTTGTTCTCCGGGTCCAAATTCAAGAATTCCGGCGGACACCCGCTTACTCCGTTCAACAGGCGGGGAGTGAAACTTCTGGGATTCATCAAACTTGTCCTGTTTGCCAAACGGCGAGGCCGATCCGAATCCAAAAGAGAATCTATTTCCCGGATCTTCCGCGTCCTCCTCCAAGAACTCTTCCTCTTCCGATTTGCCGCCTCCTATTTTCCCTATCCATGCCAAGGCGCTAATTGCAATGAACACCACCGTTGCTAATCCGCAGAGCATCAGGGGAAGCCTTCCGGGATGGTCGAGGTACACGTATTTCCACAGCAAGGCGTCCAGCAGAATACATCCGAGCAAAATATACGTTTTCTTTGAGGAGTTTCCGCCGCTAGGCGGACTGGCTGTATCAAGGGCTAAGTCAGGTTCAGCGTCGTCCTCGTCCTTCCATCGTCTCGTCTGTTCTCCGCCCCTCCATTCGGCAACAGGCAACTTGACAGCTTCCGTCGAAGTGGAAACCGCCGCCTCAGTCTCCGCGTTCACTATGGAATTCCGCTCCCCGTCATCCTCCGTCAGCAGCGCCGAAAGAAGCTCCTTCCATCCCAAGGCGGTACATTCATCTTCTCCGCAGTAGTGCAGCAGCCGCTGGACGCCATCACCATTCAGCTCTGTCACGCTCGGCATCACCGTCATGATTAGTCCCTTAAGACTCTCCCCCAACGATTGCGCCGGTTCGATCGTCTCCAGTGGAACGTATGTTAAATACACCTTTCCCGATTGCAGCGCTCCTTCGATAAAAATGTAATCCTCGTGCAAAGCATACTGCTCGGGACGCAGCATATGCAGTCTGCCGGCCTCCATACCTTCGGCAATCTGCAGCAGCAGCCCGTAGAGTTCGGCGAGACTCAGTCTTGCCCCCTTGAGAAGATGCGAGAGCAGTTTTTTGCCGGATACCGAATATTCCAGTGTTACACTCAGATCCACCTCTTTGAGAAACAGCCGCAAATGATGCGGAATGCTTAACGAGGAGAGCATGCGGCTCTGGACCGTATTCAGCCTCGATATCGGCATTCCCTCCCGTCCCCCAAGCACCATCCGGATGCCATCCTGCTGCACAAAGTCCCGGGTCAATCCAAACAACGATGCTCACCCCCAATTCCAAATAAACAGATACTAATTATGTCCAGCCTCCCAAAAAAGCCGCTACCGCTCCGGGAAACACAGCGAGCATGAAGGGAAACCTCAGCATTTCTCTATCACGGCCTTTAAACCAAGTCCATCTCGGTATATAAAAGATTCCCGTAAGCAGTCTTGCGACACTCCGCAGCCGGCGGAAGGTTTCCCGCCTCTTGAGCATAATTATCCAGCCTATCACCGCCGCGAACAGCAGCGAGTAGATGATAACCTGAGCGGTAAACGAAAACCCGGTCCAAGCGCCGATTCCGGCAAAAAGCTTAACATCGCCCGCCCCGACAGCTCCGATCATATGCATCAGTAACAGGAGCATAAATCCTGCGGCCGCTCCGGCTCCCGCGAACAGCAAGCCTGTCCAGCCTCCGGTCAGCCCTTGAGCCAGAAGGCCCGCAAGTACGGCCGGCGCTGTAATCCAGTTCGGTATTTTCATCGTCAGCGTATCCGTCAGGAAGGCCGCCGCCAAAAAGGGCAGACAACCCCAAAACGCCCATTCATCCATTTTCCAAGCTCCTCTTTTTGCAAGTCAGTCCGGCTTATCCGCTACGTAAAATTGGCCTTCCGCCGATTGGCCATCCTCTGTCTCAATGACAAATGTTGGCCATGAGCCCGGCGTCGTTTTGCCGCCGATCCTCCACTCCCACTCGATATAGCCATTCTCGTCCGCTGTCTTCCACCCCAAATACTTGGCGGTGCTTTTTCCGCTTTTATAGAAGACCGTAAGATTTGCCGAAGCATTTGGTGCTATTTTAATCCGAATGACTCCTTGTTTATTCGGCCTTGCAGGATTCGGTTTCTCCAGAATGGCAATGGAGCTGTTATTTTCCCCTCCTCCTTCCTGACTGCCGCTTCCGCCTTCACCCGTATCCCCTATCCACAACCGCTCGACGGAGGAGGCCTCCAGTACAATGCTCCGGTTCAGGAACGGCACCTTCATCGGCAGCTCGTAGCTGACCTGAAGGCCGAAGTAAGGCTTCTCGCCGTCTTTCAATTTCGGAACAATTAGATTCGAGACATGAATACGCCTGTAATCCAGCATATCCGAAGCGACATAGGGCCTAAGCAGCGGTTTGACAGCGGCGTCCAAAACGGCCTCCGAGCCTTCGGCCTGAAGCTCCTGGAGAGGACCTTCCCCTTTTTCCGCAGCGCTTCTGATCCACTCATCAAGCGGCGGAGGCAGCTCGGCAGCGTATTGTTCGGCCCAATCGGCGACCGACAGCCGCGGGATGGTCCACACCGGCGTCTTATCTGTGCCAGCGGCTTTGCTGCTTCCTGTATTGTCAGCGGCTGCCTGATTCTCGGTCCCGTTCTTGGCCTCTCCGGAGGTTGCTCTGGACTGTTCTGCCTTCTCCGCTGCCAAAGCGGCAGGATACATATGAGCGGCCACCTCTTTGACGGTATCGGACACTGTACTTTGCAGAGCGGTCGAATACAGCGTCATTTGTACGATAAAGATCAGGAACAGCACGAACAGCAAAAATACCGGCAGCACCATTGCCGCTTCCACAACCATGCTGCCTTCGTTTTGAGATCTCCATCTCCTCTTGCGCCGATCCTCCATCTCCCTCATGTCCCTCCCGTCAATACGCAAAGTCCGCTTTAACCGCCTTGAAATAAGTTTGGCCGTCAATTTCCCCCGGAACCGCGCCGGTATGTTGAAGCAGCTTCATAATACCAGGCAGAAACCACAGCCGCATTCCCAGCCTTATCTCGGTGGAGGCATAGGTGCTCTTGTCATCCGGATTAATGCCCGTATTCAGCCGGATCAGGGCCAGCATCCGCGAGAGCTCGGCTTCTCCCGAGCCATGCAGCACCATGAACAGGCGCAAATAATCACGGTAGGTCAGGTTTACCGGTACATATTCGGACAACGGGACTTCACCCTCCCGGCAGAGCATAATCATATCTTTTACCGCTTCCGTCACCCCGTACAGTATTGCGGCCGCCACGACGAGCAGCGGATTGCCCAATCCCGCTTTTTTCACAAATCCTTCCATTGTACGAATAGCCAGCCGCGCCGCGAAGATCTCGCTGTATGCCGCCCCTACATTCAATCCCGGCTGATCGAAGCCGTACAGAATGTACTCCAGTTCCTGACTGTGCGGATCGAGCTGCTCTTTGAGTTTCTCCCCGATCTCTTCAGTGGAGCCTTCGGCAATACCCGTAAGCTGGGAAATATCAAAATGCGGAAAATACTGCGCCGCATATTCGCTTTGAAACAGTCTGTCCCTTGAGGCAAGCATAACGCCGCTCAGCGCTTCGTAAAGATTGTCCATTTGGTCCATGGCCGCACTTCCGGCGGCATATGGATCGTTCTCTGCAGCATTTTCCGGCAAATGTTCACGCAGGCCTCGGTTATATTCGAGATTTTCTTCGTAATATTGATTCAGCATTTCGTAACGCTCCAGCGCTTCTTCAGCACCGCCGCTCAGATTGCGAAGAGCTTCGGCAACTTTAAGCGCCTCCCTAAGTTTAGTCTTCGCTTCTCTTTCCAGCTCTTTACGCTGGTTGTCCGAGCCTCTGTGCTCCTCGATACCAGACGCTTCCTGGCCGATAACGGCCCCTCCGTTTCCGTAATCATGCAAATAGGCATCTACGGCCTCCGCCACGCCGGTCACCGCCGCTTTCATTGCGCCACTGTTGCCGTTAAGCCCCACCGATAAAGGGTTAATTCCCCCCGAAATAGAGGAAGCTCTAGATTCCGCATTCCGATAAGCCGCTTCCTGCATCGCCAGATTATTCTCCATGCCCCGGAAGTCTGCGGTATCAAGCAGCAGCTGCTCCGCTTGCTCCAGCAGGTTAGGACGAGCTGTAACATTCGCCTCGGAGTTAGGGATATCCCAGGAGACAGAAGAGTCATAACCGCTTCCTGCACTCGCGCTTCTAGCCTGCCGTATGGCTTCTCTCATTTCTTCGTTGACTGCCTCGGCTTCCTTAAGGGCATCGCCTGCCTTGCTCATCAACGGGGCATGGTTATTCTGCCAATCAGAAAGCAGACTGTCCAGTCTGGAAATAACCGCCGCGGATTGCTCTAGATAGGAATTGATAGCCGATGTATAGCTCGGCGATTCTTTCGGGTCCCTGTTTAAATCGGCTTGGGACTTATTCACATAATCGTTATATTGGGCAGCGATATCCGCTGCGCTTGTTATAGTTCCTATGGAACTATCGGCAACGCCTCCGCCAGGCGGATTCTTAATAACCGAGAGCGGCTTCCGCGCATTTTCCGCAGCTTGCTGCCTATGTTCCAGCATCCGGTCGAGAGCCGCCTCCCGCTTGTCATAAAGCGGCTGCAGCTTGGCGAACAGGTCTGTCGTACGCGAAGCCTCCTCCATGGCTCCGGACAGCGGCTTGAACTTTCCTGCGATTTCGAGAGCGAAATCAACCGGCGCCTTGTATTTCATTTCCTCGTTGATCTGACGGCGGAATACATCATAGCTGCCCAGCGAACGGCTCCATTCCAGCGTAGAGGTGTCAAGACCGAGGTTCACCAGATTGAAACCGTCCCCTCGCCCGCTTTTACGAAGAGAATCATCGAGAACCCGGGCCATCAGCTCGTCTCCATCGCTCCCGCCGAAGGCAAAGAGCCCGTATTGTTCCCGCAGTTCCACATCGTACGCGGACATCACCGACCGAACAGCTGCACGCGCCAGACGTTCACTCTGCACACTAGCAGCGGCCATTCGCGCATAATCAATGAGTACTGCGGAGAAAAGAAATACAAAGGCCAGCACCATGATCAGGAACACCGATACCGATCCTTCCGTTTGCCTTCTCCAGCGTTTAAACCGCATGGCGCAGCGGCTTAGGGCCGCAATTCGTCTTTTCATCCTTTTTTCCTCTCATCTATACATGTACATCAGATGGTTTAACTACCCTTAGCGGTTTCCAAGTTTAGTCATCATGGCGGAAGCATCCTGCTGCTTCATGGCCTGCTTCGGTTCATTATTCGCAGACTTTCCACGAAATTTGGCTCCATAGTAGCGCATCAAATCCACGGTACGGATAAACTCCACCGGCTCGGCCACAAGAGACTGTGCAGTAACCTTGGGCTGTGCTCCGTCCGAAAGAATATCGTCCAGAACGGGCAAATGCAGCATCCTCCGAAGTTTGGCATTTACTTTTCTTCCCGTGAAAGTGTAGCTGTAGCTCATTTCTCCCGGCATATTGTTCGGAATTCTTACAGCGGATTTCCCGAGTTTGGCGGAAGGCAGATTGTCTTCTTGCATGCCGCCGCTTGGAAGCTGTATTGCAGCGGCCCCGCCACTCTCTCCGATCCCAAACAAGCTGCCCAGCAGATGATCATCCCCGATTCGCCAGTAGAGGGAATCATATTCTCCTTGCGAGAACGATCCGTCCCTGGCTTTATGGCTGTTGTCCCAATTGTACGCGGCCCGCTCGGTTGCGGAAGACGCAACCTGAAGCAGCATTGATTTCTGGTAGCTGTATAAGCAGAAGAACAGGAGCAGCATTGTGACGCACATAATAATCGGCAGAACCATCGCCGCCTCCACGGTGAAGCTTCCTTCCTCGCCTCGCAGTTTTGTTCTCATCCTGAACTCTGCTTACTCTTCAAATACTTCCTGGCTTTTTTCGCCAGCGGTATCGATCAGATTCGAAATCACCTCTTTGATCTTCTGGCGGAACAATATAACCACGGCGACCAGTACGGCAATAATCAGAATCATTTCGAGCGTTCCCAAGCCTTCCTCATCCAGCCAAAAATCTTTGCTTTTCTCCACAAAAGTCAACATGTTTCTCATCCTCCTACATATTCATCATCATAAAAGCCGGAGTGCCTACCAATACAATTACAATTACAAAAATAATGACCATCGGAAATACCAGCTTCGAGGATGCCTGCTCACCCCGCGTCCGGCTGACCGCCTTGCGCTTCTCCCATAGCTGCCGGGATAAATCGCGAAGTGCGAGCGCAAAATCCCCTCCTCCTCTGCGCACATTCAGCAGCACCGTCGTCGTGAATAGCGACACCTCCTGCACGGCGCAGCGCTTGCTGAAATTCTCAAATGCCTGCTGAAGCGAATAGCCGCTCTCCCACTCGCCTATCATTGTCAGCAGTTCCCGGTAGAGAGGATGGCCGTCATTCTTTCTGCTTTCCAGGGAGCGCGTAATCGCCCGCTGCACCGTCTCACCCGCGCTGACCAGCAGTACAATCCCGCTCAGCAGATCCGGCAGCTCCATCATGATGAGCTGTTCGCGTACCTTGACCTTTTTGTGCAGATCTGCTGTAAGTGCGGCAGGAAGCAGTATGGCCAGCAGAATTCCCAGAACGAGTGCGGACGGCTCTCCGCTGAGCGCTGTTAAGCCGCAGCCGCCCAAGACGAGCAGCCAGCTGTAGGCCAGCATCTCTCCCATAAACAGCAGCATCATTTCCGCACTGTGACGCTGCCCGTATATCCGCTGCACCGACCGCTGCAGCCGGTATGCGAATACCGGAAACTTCCGGGCAGCTCCACCCTTCTCCAGAAGCATAAGCAGCGGTTCCGAAAGACTGCGCAGCCGCAAGCCGTCCACGAGCAAGCTCCGCAGGGAAGCGTATCTCTTCCCGCTTCTGGCGCGCAGCGCTATCCAGCCCATGATCAGCGCAATAGCCGCCAATCCGCAAATCCATCTCAGATTCCCCACTCTCCTTACAGTGGAATGTCCATAATTTTGCTGATCCAGAAATAACACAGAATCAGCCCAGCTAGCGCAAACGTCGAGATCAGCATACCGAACCCGGTGTACATCGGCTGCATATAGTCCCCCGCGCTAAAACTCATAAACAGCAGCATAATAAGCGGGGAAACAAGAAGTGCTTTGGACTCGAACCGTTTATGGGAAATGCTGACCGCGATCTCCTGTTGGACATCCAGCTTCTCGCCGATAATGCTTGAGGTGCGGCGGACCACCTCCACCAGGTCGCCGCCCGTCCGTTTGCAGACGGAGAAGACATCGGCGAACCGCCGGATATCCTCCATATCTGCCCTCGTACTGAAATCAAGCAGCGCTTCTTCAATGGGCTGCCCATATTCAAGCCGCGCGCAGATAATGTTCAGCTCGGCAATCATATCGCTGCCGCCCTCCGGATCGAGCATTTTCAAATCCTGCACCGCTTCACGAAACGCATTTTCCACCGACCTGCCCGCGGACAGCGAGGAAGAGAGCGAGAATAGCATTTGCTTGAACTGAAGGTTGAGCATATCGCGGCGGCGTTTCCTCAGATAATCCCTCCAAATACGCGGGGCGAAATATCCTCCTGCCGACAATAACAAGGCGATAACCGGATTGTGATAGAATAGATAGCCGACCCCAAACAGAATGAAGCCGCCTGCCGCCGCCGAAATGATTCTCTGCCGCAAATTCAGCGTGTATACGGTATAATCCGGCAACCGAGGCGCAGCGGCATGCTTGCTCCCCGCTTGCTCTCGAGCGGCACGACTCCGCTTAACCGTCTCAGCCCGGGACGGTCCCCGGTTAGCCGGTTCACGGATCACCAGATGATAATTGGATGCTGCACAATCAGCCTGCCCCCGATTCTTTCTCAGTATCTCGGGCATAATTCCCGCCTCTCTTCCTTAATTAAATTGCGCCCTCATAACGACTCAGCGGAGTAAAAGCCATTCCCGCCATAGCCAGCTTCTCTGTATGCCGTAAAGGATTGCCGCTTGCTTCCAGCGCACCCCGCAGTCGTCCTCCGCTCTCGCCAGTTTCCCGGAATTCGTACAACGGGTTAAGCCGTACTTCTCCGTCATCCATCCCGACAACCTCACTGATCTCCATAACCCGCCTCGATCGGTCGCGCAGCCTCGCCAGATGGACAAAAATGTCGATGGCCGAGCTGATCTGCTGTCTGACGACGGCAACCGGAAGATCGGCGCCGCTCAGTACCATCGTTTCCAGACGGCTGACCATATCACGTGCGCTGTTGGCATGGCCGGTGGACAACGATCCGTCATGACCAGTGTTCATCGCCTGCAGCATATCCAGTGCCTCTGCGCCGCGCACCTCGCCGACGACGATCCGGTTGGGACGCATCCGCAGCGACGAGCGGATCAGATCGCGGATGGTGATTTCTCCCCTGCCCTCCGTGTTGGCATTCCTGGTCTCCAGGGATACCAGGTTAGGCACGGTCACAATTTGCAGCTCTGCCGAATCCTCAATTGTAATGACTCTCTCCTGCGGAGGAATGAACTGGGATAAGGCATTCAAAAAGGTCGTCTTGCCCGAACCCGTTCCGCCGCTGATAAAAATATTGTATTTAGCGGCTGCGAGCGTCTTCAGCAGATCGGCCGCTTCCTGGCTGATGGCTTCCCGGCGGACAAGATCATCCATGGTCATCGGCGACTCGGGAAACTTTCGGATCGTCATCGCCGGGCCCTTCAGCGCGACGGGCGGGAGCACAATGTTGACCCGCGACCCGTCTTTTAAGCGGGCATCGACAATCGGCGACGATTCGTTAACTACGCGGTTGACGTCGGAAACGACGATCTGGATAATATCCTCCAGTCTGTCCGCCGATTCGAACGCCAGCGGCAGGCGGCGGATCTCCCCTTCCTCCTCGACAAAAATATCTTCGTAGCTGTTAATCATAATCTCGCTGATGGCCGGATTGTCGACGAGCGGCTGAAGCACATCCAGCCCCCGAAAGGAATCGAACAGTCTGCGGACAAGCGCACGCTTCTCCTGGGCCGTTAACGATCGCAGCTCTTCCCGCTCAAAAATCGTCCTTTCAATATGCGAGATCAGCTCACTGTTTCCCACGGAGGAGGTCACATCCAGCCCTGAGCGTATATCGCTGCGAAGAGCCCGGAATAATTCGTCATTCATGAATTCTCCTCTCCGCCTGACTGAAGCTCCGGCTGCGGCATCCTCGCAATCATTCCGCATAATTTCTGAATACCACGCTGGAACAGCGGCGAATTGAGACTTAGCTCCCCTCTATTGGGCAGATTCCAGGAGGAGATGAAAGGCAGCAGGACATCAGGCTCTATTCCCTCACTGGAAGGTATCTGCGGAGCATTCTCCCTGGCGAAGTTTACTGCAAATAGGCTCTTGCCGGACAAATCCGCCTTCATCCCAGAATGCGGAGATGTGAAATGCGACAGCCACTTTCCCGTTTTGTAGACGCCCATCTCGTCGTCCCGAAGCACCCAAACCAGACGCCCGCAGCATTGCACCACCGCCCCGGCGCGATCTTCCCCGATGCTGCCCGTATCGACGATGACGATATCATAGCCCCCATCCTCGGCCAGCAGTTCCATTAACTCCCGCGCATCCCCTGCGCTCATATGCAGCATTTCCTTAATATTGCTGACAGGTCGGAAGGTATCGCAGTGCAGCGCGTCCAGTCTTACAGCATAGCGTCTTATG
>NZ_ASSD01000109.1 GCF_000520715.1 Paenibacillus zanthoxyli JH29 | reverse complement strand
GGGCCGCTGTCTGTGTTTCCCGGATATTGAGGCTTAGTAGCGGGGTGTCCGCCGGGCGGACGAAATCCCCTCAATCAGCAGAACCAGGGCGGTTATGGCATGCATAATCCAGCCTACGATTGGTATGATGGCGATAATGGAAGTAACGACTCCGATGACGTTGCCGGTGACGGGCCCCCGCTCATTGTACAGTACGGCAATAGCGACGGCATGCAGCAGAAAAGCGACTCCCAGCGGCAGCCAAGCGTTGGCCACCACGAATGCGCCGCCGATGAACGGAAGCGCCAGAAAAGCCTCGTAAGCAAAAGTGCCCCATTTAAACAGTTTTCCCCAAGGAGACATCTCCTTCACCAACCTTTCCTTATATTACTATTCCATAGAACGTGCGGTGATACAAGGCATGCCGCGCATTACGTTCCTCTGATCATTTTTCAACCGCTTTGCGGATTGGGTAATATTCGTTGTAGCTCATTTACGATTGCAGGAGGAACGTATTATGGACTATGCATTCATTACGATCAAGCTGGTCACCGGTTTCATCGGCTTATGGATTATGACGCGGCTGCTCGGGAAAAAGGAGATTTCCCAGCTGACTCCCTTCGATTTTGTCTCTGCGATGATGCTGAGTGAAATTGTGGGTAATACGATTTATCAGGGCGACACCCGTTATTTTGAACTTATCTACGGACTGCTGCTGTGGGGAGCGTTATCCTATGTATTCGAAAAAGTAACGCAGCACGCCAAACGGATGCGCGCGCCGCTCGAAGGCTCAACCTCCATCCTGATCCGCAACGGCCAAATTGATATGCAGGAAATGAGGCGAAACCGCCTCGACTTTGGGCAACTGCGTATGCTGCTGCGCCAGAAGGATGTTTTTTCCATGGAAGAGGTAGCGTATGCTATATTTGAGAACAACGGGTCGCTCAGCGTTATGAAGAAGCCGGAGTATGAAACGCCGTCCAAGAAAGACCTTGGAATACCGCATGAGGAGCCTTTTTTAGTCTACTCGCTTGTAGAGGAAGGGGATATTCTGGAGGACAATCTGAAGAAGATCGGCAAGGACAAGGAGTGGCTGGAAAGCGGGCTGCGGGATAAAGGCTGCCGGGATATTAAATCATTGGCTTTTGTAGAATGGAGTAAGGACAAGGGCTTTTTTGTCATGGAGGGCTAGCTAGGCCCGAATGTTGGGGAGAATTATGAGGCAGGGGCTCGCAGGGAATATGGCCCAAAGAAAATAACGGCAGAAAGCGAGGAACAAGGATATGAAAATAGTGCTGTTCGGCACATCGGGAACGATAGGGCGTGCAATTTTGGAGGAAGCCCTGAAGCGGGGGCATGATGTGACGGCTCCGCTTCAGAAGCCGGAGGCAATGGAGATTCAGCATGGAGGTCTGCTTACGCTGCCGATCGACCTTCTAAGACCGGAAGAGGTAGCCCAGGCGGCCAAAGGCCGCGAGGCTGTGATCAGCGCTTACGAGCCTGAGTTCGGTGCAGAGGGCGAACTGCTTGAAGTCGCCCGTTCGCTCGTGGAAGGGCTGAAGACAGCCGGGGTGAACCGGCTGATCGTAGTCGGCGGAGCGGGAAGCCTGAAGACGGATTCGGGCGACCGGCTGATGGACACGCCGGAGTTCCCGGAGGAGGTAAAGCCGCTTGCGGCGGCTCATGCCGACGCCTATGAAATCTATGTCCACTCCGGCCTGGACTATACATATGCCAGCCCTGCCGCGATCATCTCGCCGGGGCGGCGTACGGGACAGTTCCGTATCGGATTAGACCGGCTCGTTGTAGACGAGAACGGAAGAAGCGAGATCAGCGTGGAGGATTACGCTGCGGCGGTGATCGACGAACTGGAGGAAGGCAATTTCATCAAGGCTCGGTTCACGGTGGGATATTGATGCGGCCCAGGAAATAAAGAAAGGGGATAACAAGGGATGCATTTGGTGACGGCTGAGGAAATGCGGCGGCTGGACCGCATCACAATAGAACGGCTGGGCATTCCGGCGGTTGCCCTAATGGAAAATGCCGGGCGTGCCATCGCGGAGGAGATTATTGCCCTGTGCCGGCGGCGCGGAGAGAGCAGCCCGCTGCCGACAGCCCAGGCGGCGCGGGACAGCGGCGCGGTGCGCAATGGCGGAGCGTGGACGGCGGGCGCAGCCCACGAAGAAGCGGCCGCACCGGGATTCG
>NZ_ASSD01000108.1 GCF_000520715.1 Paenibacillus zanthoxyli JH29 | reverse complement strand
AAGGAAGCTGCCGATGCCGAAGCCGCGCGAAGCTGGGAGGCGCAAACGGCCGCCAAGTCGGAGGAACAGCAGCGGCAGCTTACGTTCCTGCTCCAGGAGTGGGAGCGGCGGTTCCCGCAGCTTGCGCCGGGCGAAGCGGAGCACGCCTACCGAGAGCTGCGGCGCAAGGATGAAGAAGCTGAGGAAATCAGAGGCAGGCTGGACATCAGCGTGAAATTTCTGGATGAGAAGAGTGGTTCCGTCCAGCTACTGCAGACCAGGATCGCTGAACTGGATAAGGAGCTGGCCGGTTGGACGGCGCAGCATGCGGGCAAA
>NZ_ASSD01000107.1 GCF_000520715.1 Paenibacillus zanthoxyli JH29 | reverse complement strand
TCGGTAGCAGCTGGATCCGGGCATAGTGTGGCGCTCAAAAGTGACGGAACCGTGTGGGCGTGGGGCAATAACGGTAATGGGCAGTTGGGGGATGGAAGCAACACGAACCGCCTGGTTCCGGTGCAAGTGAAGAACCTGAGCGGCATTATTGCCATCGCGGCCTATGGAAGCAGCAGCTATGCGCTGAAGAATGACGGGACAGTGTGGTCCTGGGGCTTTAACTTTTCCGGTCAATTAGGAGACAACACGACCACGGACCGGAATGCGCCAGTGCGGGTCCTTGGTGTAAGCGGAGTGAGCGCGCTGGCAGCAGGGAACGGTTATGCCTATGCCTTAACGAGTGCAGGAACGGTATGGGGCTGGGGAAGCAGCAGCTACTATACAATCCCGGGGGCGACAGGAGCAGTCACTCCGAAAGCTATCTTAGTGACGGGGCTGACGAATATCGCGAGCATAGCAGCGGCGAACGGATCAAATTATGGATTGGCCCTGAAAAAGGACGGAAGCGTAGGCGTTTGGGGAGGAAATTACCAGACCTTTACGCCAGTGAGCGGACTGAGCGGGATCCAGGCCATCGCCGGAGGCAGCAGCAACTATGCGGTTTCAGCAGATGGAAACGTGTGGAACTGGACCAATGGTACACCTGCGAAAATTGAAGGTTTAAGTGACGTAAGTGCGGTGGCTGCAGGCTACTCTTATGCGGTGGCCTCCAAAGCCGATGGAAGTGTATGGGCATGGGGCAGCAGCAATAGCTATGGCCAGTTGGG
>NZ_ASSD01000106.1 GCF_000520715.1 Paenibacillus zanthoxyli JH29 | reverse complement strand
TCATGTTGTAGTAGTCCCAGTATCTTAGTGTCGACATTGTGGAATCCTCTTGATTTAGAGAGATTTCCCCACATTCTTACCCGATCTTTGCCGTTCATTTTTTGGAAAATTGATTTTGTTACAAGAAGACTCGGGGCTGTTCCTTCATGCCCATTACAGACACTTCATCAGTCGTTCCCCTAATCTCACAAGGATAAATGCATTTCGGCTTACGCCTTATAGCAGCCGTCCAGGTTGACAGACCATGTTCCGACGTTCCTTGCTTTCCTTGTTCCTTGTATCTTAGCTATACATTCAGACCTTAGGTGCTGCCTTTAAGCCTGTGGAGAGATACCGCCATAGTTCGGTATAGCGAGGTTCCTATCTTTTATATTGTACTTTTCGCTGTCCACCTAGCGCGTGCTAGCCCGTCGGTTTCCCGATGGTCCTACTTTAGACCCGTACATTCGGCAGTTCGTCAGTCTAGTGAGACATTCTCACCATAGCCTGTTTTTCAGCCGTCCGGCATATCGGTCGGCCTACCTTCTCTTACGAGTGGCTTCAGCCTTCCCTTCTGCCGCCTTCACCTGGCTTCATACCCTATACGCTGCCCGAATAGAGCATGCAGGAGTATTAACGAGATCGTTTCGGGATACCTGGTTCCTTCATTCCGATCTTCGGATACAAAGTTAAATGATTAGCATTCTTGCTTTTCCCGCCGTAGGACGGTTATAGCAAAACAAGTCGCACAAAAGAAATAGACCGCCC
>NZ_ASSD01000105.1 GCF_000520715.1 Paenibacillus zanthoxyli JH29 | reverse complement strand
ATCAGGGTGTCGAAGGTTCGAGTCCTTCATGGCTCATCCAAGCTAACCATCACTTTAAGGTGATGGTTTTTTTGCTATTTGAGATTATCGAAAGTTGCAAAAAAAGCACTTTTTTTCGGAGAGCGGTAAATATGATAGAATAGGCGAAAAGAGCAAAGTGGTGGAGTAAGTTGACAATGGACACTGAAACGTTGCGTCAAAAATTGGAGCAGCTCACCGGTAATAAGGCTGGAATCAAGCAATTTGGGAGGCAGCAGTCCGCTTCCCTTTTTGGTGCTGGACAGGAAGTGGAAGAGCGGTCGGCAGTATATGAGGGAAGTCTCTGGGTTCCTCTATATGAAAGCGAAGGAAGGGTCACTGCCCTTTGGATTGAGCAGGAGGGGCTTTCCCCGGTAGAGCTGCAGCTGGCCCAGTTCGCCGCTGAGAACTACGCCGCCGCACTGAAGGCTTCGGGCTTCAAGGAAGAAGGAGAAACGGAAGCGCGGCAGCTTAGCGTATGGTTGAATACCCAGCTTGAGCTGGATGATGACGCCGGTGAAATTCCCGATGATATTGCTTTAAAGAGCCGCCTGTTTACCGACATGATTCCTTTCCTGCTGGTCAGCGAAAATACACATGGTTCCGAGATCGCATACCGGTCGCTATTGAAATTGATACGCAGTTACTTCGATGGTTCGGCGCTGCTTATCCCTTTGCAGGAAAAGGAATGGCTCATCCTGATTCGTAAAGAGCTGCTAACCGGCACAGAAGACAAGGAAGAGCTTGAGGAGACTGATGACGAGGAACTATTGGCACAGGCCTGTATGGGGCTTCACGAGTTGATCGCCTCCGAGTGGGTCGGAGTATTTCATGTAAGCGTGTCCTCCTCAATCATTCCAGTCAAAGGCTTGGCGGGAGCGATCGCGCTGCTGAGAGAGACGATCAGCCTGGGGCGTATTTTTCAGGTGGGGGAATACATTCATTTGCCTTGGGGGCTTCAGTTGGAGCGGCTGGTCAACAGCATTCCCGACGGGCGGCGCCGGCAGCTGCTTGGACAGTTTGGGAACTATACGGCCGTGCTGGCCGAGAAGGAGATGCTGCTGACACTGGAAACTTTTTTTCAGATGGATTGCAATGTTAGTGAAACCGCGAAGAAATTATACATTCACCGTAACACTCTGCTCTATCGTTTGGACAAGATTAAACAGGAGACAGGCGCGGACGTACGGAGCTTTGGAGACGCGGCGATTATGAAGCTCACCATGCTATTGTATAAAGTGACGAAAAGGAAATAGGTTTTTTGTGAACGTTACAAATAGCCAGCTTGGGTGGTCTGGGGTAAGATAGTGACAGGAATTATTTCCGAACTCTATTACTAATCCGAGGGGGAAATTCAAATGGCAGGCGTACGTTTAGAGCATATTTTTAAAAAATACCCGGGTTCCGATAAAGCAACGGTAATTGATGTTAATCTTGATATTAAAGACAAAGAGTTTCTTGTATTGGTCGGACCATCTGGCTGTGGTAAATCCACGACTTTGCGGATGATTGCAGGACTGGAGGAAATCTCCGAAGGCAAGCTGTTTATCGGCGACCGCGTTGTCAATGACGTAGCACCTAAGGATCGCGACATCGCGATGGTATTCCAATCCTACGCCTTGTATCCTCATATGAGCGTGTACCAGAATATGGCGTTCGGTCTAAAGCTGCGCAAGGTGAAAAAAGACGAGATCGACAGAAAAGTGCGCGAAGCTGCCAAAATCCTCGATATTGAACATCTGCTGGAACGCAAACCGAAGGCGCTTTCTGGCGGTCAACGTCAACGTGTCGCACTGGGCCGCGCGATCGTCCGTGATCCTCAAGTGTTCCTGATGGACGAACCTCTTTCTAACCTTGACGCCAAGCTGCGCGGACAAATGCGTGCCGAAATCACCAAGCTGGTTAAACGTCTTGAAACCACTTGCATCTACGTAACGCATGACCAAACTGAGGCTATGACGATGGGCGACCGTATCGTTGTTATGCAGGCCGGTATTATCCAACAAGCCGCTTCTCCAGAAGAACTGTACAACAATCCGGAAAACCTGTTCGTTGCCGGATTTATCGGTTCCCCGACAATGAATTTTATTTCGGGTACTTTGTCCGAAGTTAACGGTACTATTCGTTTCCTCGCAGAGAATCTGGATGTCGAAGTCCCAGGGGGCAAAGCTCAGTTGCTCCGCAGCAAAGGTTACATTGGCAAGGAAATCATCTTGGGCATTCGTCCGGAAGACATTCACGAAGAGCCTGTATTTCTGGAAGCTTCGCCGAACACTATCTTTACTGGTCTGGTGGACGTAACCGAAAACCTCGGTCATGAAATGCTGCTGTACCTGAGCGGTGTAGGCAAAGATTCTGTTATCGCTCGCGTAGACGGACGTTCAACGACCCGTGAAGGCAGCAAGGCAAAACTGGCTATCGACATGAACAAAGTGCATATGTTTGACAAACAATCGGAACTGAACATTTTGCTGGGATAAGAGCCAGTTTCAGGTTCTGTGAGAGGCCGCCCTTTAGGGCGGCTTTTTTGATGAGATCAAGATTCGGAAACTTCACGGGCCCAATTATTGCAGAGTGTTCACAGTCTCGATATTTTAGCAAATAGACTGCGCCTCTAGAGCCGCCTTCCCCGGCATAATGATTGCAATCAATTCCGTTATCCTTTAAGATAGCAGGAGAATTACCTGCCGGAAGGAAGATTATACAGACACTGCCGGTTAAGGGAAGCAGGACTAGCGGGAATGTACCGCAGGCGATGAAAGGAAGAAACAGATATGGCCAAGAAGGTAAAAGTATCGGAATTGGTACAGCATTTCCAACTGGAAGTCATTTCCGGACAAGAAGGTCTGAAAAGGCTGATTACGGTCGATGACCTGAACCGCCCCGGCCTCGAAATGGCCGGATATTTCGAATATTATCCTGAAGACCGGGTACAACTGCTGGGCAAAACGGAGTTGGCCTTCTTCTCAATGCTTCCTGCCGAGGAACGGATCAGCCGGATTCGCCGCATTTTTGACGACCAGACACCCTGCATTGTAATCACACGCAGTCTGGATGTTCCTCAAGAGCTGATTGACGTCAGTAATGAAAAAGGACTGCCCGTATTGCGCAGCTCGATGGCGACGACGATTTTTTCCAGCCGTTTGACCAGCTTTTTGGAAGGGAGACTGGCTCCTACGGCGACCATTCACGGGGTTCTGTGCGACGTATACGGCGTAGGCATGCTGATTACCGGCAGCAGCGGCATCGGCAAGAGCGAGACGGCCCTGGAACTGGTTAAGCGCGGACATCGGTTGATTGCCGACGATGCGGTGGAAATCCGGCAGACCTCGGACAACCAATTGCACGGGACCGCACCGGAACTGATTCGGCACCTGCTGGAAATCCGCGGGGTCGGTATTATTAATGTTATGACGCTGTTCGGCGCCGGAGCGATTCGCAACCACAAGCGGATTACGCTTGTCGTCCGGCTGGAAGCATGGCAGCAGGATAAGCAATATGACCGGCTTGGACTGGACGAGGAAACGACGCGTATTATCGACACTGATGTTCCGCTGGTAACCATTCCGGTTCGCCCAGGCCGGAACCTTGCCGTTATTATCGAAGTGGCGGCGATGAATTACCGGTTGAAGCAGATGGGCTTCAATGCGGCGCTGCAATTCACCCACAAGCTTACGGCTACTATATCCGAAGACATGGATGATCTGGACTAGGAGGAAGAGAGTATGTTTCCGTTGGCTTTAGATCCGATTGCCTTTTCAATCGGCGCTTTAAGAGTTCACTGGTATGGCCTGATACTTGGATTTGGCGCTTTAGTGGGATTATACCTTGCGATCCGCGAAGGCAAACGATTCGGCATACCGCAAGAATTTTTTATGGATATGCTGCTGCTTGGAGTTCCTTCGGCGATTATCGGCGCGCGTATTTATTTTGTAGCTTTTAAGTGGGATGAATACAGAAATAACCTTCTGGATGTCTTCAAAATATGGAACGGTGGTATCGCTATCTACGGTGCGCTTATCGGTGCCATTATTTGCGGTATCATTTATTTCCGCTATAAAGGCTATCCTTTCTGGCGCATTGCCGATATTTGCGCTCCTGCACTGCTGGCAGGGCAAATGATCGGACGCTGGGGCAACTTTGTGAACCAGGAGGCTTATGGCGGTCCTGTTCAAGAGACCTTTCTCCGGAGCAATCTGCATCTGCCGGATTTTATTGTGAATCAGATGTACATAGAGACGGATTTGGCGTATCATCATCCAACCTTTTTGTATGAATCGCTGTGGAGCCTGGTCGGCATTGTATTGCTTATAGTGCTCCGCAGACAACGATTTATGCGCGCCGGAGAATTATTTCTGTCGTATTTCATTTGGTATTCCATCGGACGCTTCTTTATTGAAGCGCTGCGGACGGATAGTCTAGCGTTCAGAGGGAGCAGCGGTCTTGCCTCGTTCATCAACGGTTTATGGAGCCCAATGAAGGGACTCGGCTTCGAGCAGGGATACCTCGACCCGAATTACGGGAACATTCGCATATCCCAGCTGCTGTCGCTGCTGATTATCATTGCTGCGGTTCTGCTTATTATTATCCGCCGGACAACAGGGGCAGCCAAAGACCATTATTCCGACCCGATTGTGTCCTCCAAGACACATGCAGCCGATCCTGTAGCAACGGAACAACCGGGTACCCCGGAGCAGAACGCCTCCGTTCCCCCATCTGATCTAAACCATCCGCCGTTGGAGGAAGATAAAAAGGAGTAGTCACTTTATGATTGAATGTGTTCTATTTGATTTGGACGGTACAATTGTCAATACGAATGAGCTGATTATCAGCTCGTTCATGTACGCGCTGCAGCAACATGCGCAGCCTGCAATTACCAGGGAACAGATGATTCCCCATATGGGAACCAGTCTCCCGGACCAGCTTAAGGCGTTCACCAATCTCGAAGATGTCTCGGCTCTGGAGGCGTCCTACCGCCACCACCAGCTGGAGCATCATGACGAGCTGATTCAGTCTTTTCCAAAAGTGAATGAAGCGCTGGAAGAGCTGCGCCGCCGGGAGATTAAGCTTGGGGTTGTAACGACCAAAATCCGGCCCACGACGATTCGGGCGCTGGAGATGTTCGATTTGCAGCAATACATGGATACGGTTGTAACGCTAAACGATGTCACTAAGCTCAAGCCCGACCCGGAGCCGGTGCTGACTGCGGTACGCAATCTGGGCGTAGACCCGGAGAAGACGCTGATGGTTGGCGACAGCGGAGTTGATATTCAATCAGCCAAAGCTGCGGGTGTGCTGGCAGCCGGGGTGGCATGGTCGCTGAAGGGTGAGGATACCCTACGCAAATATGGGCCGGATTATATTCTTCAGGATATGACGGACCTGTATGAGATTGTAGGCGGGGGAACAGCAAAACCGTGAGCAGAAAGGTGACCAGCTATCCGGTGGAAGGGCATAATTCGCTATGGTACATTTACCGGACGGTCAGCCCGTGGAAGGGTATCCGAAATTTTATTTTCATTCAGATCGCCCGCTATTGTCCGATTCTTCCGCTTAAGAACTGGATCTACCGCCGCGTGCTCGGAATGAAGGTGGGCAAGCATACAGCCTTCGGGCTGATGGCGATGGTGGATGTGTTTTTTCCGGAGCTGATTACCATAGGTGAAAATTCGGTTATTGGCTACAATACGACCATTCTGGCGCATGAATATCTAATCAAAGAGTATCGTCTGGGTGAGGTCGTTATCGGCGAGAATGTGATGATTGGGGCCAATACGACGATTCTTCCTGGCGTTACTATCGGGGATGGGGCAGTTGTGGCCGCAGGCTCGGTCGTGCATAAGGATGTGGCGGCGGGAATGTTTGTCGGCGGAAATCCGCTGCGGGAACTAAAGGGACGCCGCTGTCCGGAGACGGCGGAGGAGCAGCAACAAGAACCGCGCTAGCTGGTGAAAGACGAATCGAAGGAAAATTGTCTTGTATTGGCGGGAGGAGTTACAGGAGGAGAACATGGAACAAAAAGAACGCATTCCGCAGTTGGATATTTTTCGGGCAATCTCCATCCTTGCCGTACTGGTGATCCACGCAACATCGCGAACGCTTGCGGAAACACTGAACACACCGCTTTTTCACCCGTTTTTGTTCATCAATAAGTTCAGCCAGTTCGCCGTGCCTTCCTTCGTGTTTTTAAGCGGCTTTGTGCTGTTCTACAATTATATCGACCGGCCGCTGACCGGAAAGACACTGGGTAAATTCTACGGCAGAAGACTGCTTTATATTATCGTGCCTTATGTCGTATTCTCGCTGTTTTATTTCGTGCTTAAGCTGTATGCGGGCAATCAGTGGAGCATGGCCCCTCAGGAAATGGCAGTCAAGATGGCTAAATATTTGCTGACCGGAACCGCTTATACGCATTTGTACTATGTTATTATCATTATCCAGTTCTATGTGCTGTTTCCTTTGCTGCTGTGGTGCCTGCAAAAAAGCCGCCGTCTGGCGGCCTGGGCGCCGCTTATCGGGCTTGCGCTTCAATGGGGGTTCGTGGTGCTCAACAAGTACATGGTTAATCACGGCTACTGGCAAGTTTCCAAAGGAAGTCTGGCGATCACCTATTTCTCGTATTTTCTGCTTGGCGCGGCGATCGCGGTCTTCTATTCTTCGCTGAAGCCGTGGCTCATTCCGTCACGTGAAGGTTTGCGGTCTGGCAAGTGGCTGCTGTGGGCGCTGCTATGGGTGCTTTGGATTGCCGCAGGTATCGCTCATGTTGAGTTGTGGAACAGCAATTATACGCAAAAAACGGTCATTAACAGCTTCTGGTTCGAAGGGGCTGCGAATGCGCACGCGCTGCTGTCCTGTCTGCTGCTGTATCAGCTTTCCTTTCTGTTATACGGTGCGGGCCGGCGGCTGGGGTCCAGACTGTTGATTTCAGCCGGAGTGTGTTCGTTCGGGATTTATCTGCTTCATCCGGCCGTGCTCTTTTTCTACCGGAAGATCGACTTTCACGGCGGTTATCTTGCCTATGCGTTGGCGATTGCCGGCGGCTGGCTTGTCTCGCTGCTTCTTTCCTGGGTTATTGTGGCAATAGCTTTCCGGTACATCAAGTACGCCTGGGTTCTGTTCGGCTCGGGCCCGAAGCGTCCAATGAAGCAGCCACTGCAGAATCTGCGGCAGGAGCATAGAGCGATGGATTGAATAGAAGAAAAGAAGGGGCGTTCATGGTCATGATGGGTGACTGTGAACGCCCCTTTTGGGTAATTGGGAAACATCTCTTGTAAAGCGACCGGATTTTATTGAATATAGAGCTTATTCCCCGGCCTGCTCGCGTTGGAATTTGGCAATCGCCTCATAGTTGCTTTCCAGACTGCGGAACAGCGAGATAAAAATAGGCAGCAATTGCTTATATACGCCTGAGTCGGCTTTATTCGGCAGATGACGATGGGTTGTGCCGATCATGCCAAACACGGCATTCAAGGAATCGATTCGTCCGGTCGCGTACAGACCGAGTACGGCTGCGCCCAGACAGGAGCTCTCAAAGCTCTCCGGAACGACAACCTCCTGGTCGAAAATATCGGCCATCATCTGCCGCCACAAGGCAGAGCGGGCAAAACCGCCGGTCGCCATAATCCGCTGCGGGCGCCCCATTTGTTCTTCCACCGCCAACATTACGGTGTACAGATTGAAGATGACGCCTTCCAGCACGGAGCGGATCATATGCTCCTTGTGGTGGTTCATGGTGAGTCCGAAAAAGGAGCCTCTGGCATCGGCGTTCCAAAGCGGAGCGCGCTCCCCGGTCAGGTAAGGATGAAAGAGCAGGCCCTCGCTTCCCGCCGGCACATGTTCGGCAATCCGGGTGAGCACATCGTAAGGATCGATGCCAAGCCGTTTGGCCGTCTCTACCTCGGATGCGGCAAATTCATCCCTGACCCAGCGGAAGAGCATACCGCCGTTGTTGACAGGACCGCCGATAACCCAGTGCTTCTCGGTCAGGGCGTAACAGAAGATCCGCCCTTTGGGATCGACTATCGGCCGATCGGCAACTGTGCGGATCGCTCCGCTCGTGCCGATGGTGGCGGCCACAACACCTGGTTCAATGGCGCCAACACCGAGATTGGAAAGAACGCCGTCGCTGGCGCCGACGATAAAGGGAGTATCCGGCAAGAGCCCGATTTCTTTGGCAGCTTCCGGGAGCAGCCCGCGGGCGGCACAGGTTGTCGGCACAAGGCGGGATAAGCGGCTTTCATCAATACCGGCAATATTGAGCGCGTCCTTATCCCATTCGAGCCGTTCCAGATTCATCATGCCGGTGGAAGAGGCGATGGAGTGGTCAACGATATAATCCCCGAACAGCTTGAAGAAGATATATTCCTTAATCGAGATGAATTTATACGCCGCTTCGAACACCTCGGGCTGCTCCTCGCGCATCCACATCAGCTTCGTGATCGGGGACATCGGGTGAATCGGCGTGCCTGTGCGCAGATAAAGCTCATGTCCCCCAAGCTCATTCTTCAATCGCAGCGTCTGCTCGGCGCTGCGATTGTCGGCCCATGTAATGCATTTCGTCAGCGGATGGCCGTCCTTATCAATGGCAATGACGCTGTGCATGGCAGAGCTGAATGAGACGAACAGAACATCCTTGGCCTCCACCCCGCTCTGCCGCATAACGGCCGAAAGGGTATGCATGACTGACCGAAAGATTTGCTCGGGGTCCTGCTCGGCGATTGACGGCGAGGGTGTATAGAGCGGATAGCCTTGATCCGCCTTGGTTACGATGGTCCCGTTCTCCTCGAACAGCACTGACTTGGTGCTCGTAGTCCCGATATCGACACCAATCATGTATTGAGTACTCATAACTTAGACCTTCTTTCCAAAAATGATGCGACAGGGGGCCGGACTGATTCTCCGCCTCTAAAGAAGGATCAGGGCGACGTCTTCGCAAAGACTTCGGGTAAGTGCTTATCTTATATTGAATTATATAAAGACGCTCAAAATCAAGATGAAGATGAGCGCAACGACAGACAAGAGGGTTTCCATTACTGTCCAGCTTTTCAAAGTCTGAACAACGGACATGCCGAAAAATTCCTTGATCATCCAGAAGCCGGCGTCATTGACATGCGAGAGGATGAGCGAGCCGGCACCGGTCGCCAGAACGACCAGCTCGATAGGGGCGCCGGAACTTACAGCAAGAACCGGGGCGACGATTCCGGCCGCCGTCGTCATCGCCACGGTTGCGGAGCCGGTAGCGACGCGGATCAACGCGGCGACAAGCCAGCCGAAGAAGATCAGGTTCACATGGGTCTGCGTTGCAAGCGAAGCGATGGCTCCGCCGACGCCGCTGTCGATCAGCACCTGCTTGAATGCTCCGCCTCCGCCGATAATCAGGATGATCGAAGCGGTAGGTGCGAGACATTCGCTTGTGAAGCGGGAGATATCTTCTTTCTTGAAGCCGCGGGCAAAGCCGATCGAGAAGAAGGAGAAGACAGCCGAGATCAGCAGGGCAATGACTTCATGCCCGATAAATTTGGCGAATGGCGTAAATACATTTACCGCTTCCGGATCAAGAATGTCGGCAATGGAGCCGATCAGCATCAGAATAACGGGCATCAGGATTGTCAAGAGGGTAATTCCAAAGTTTGGGAGAGTCTTTACGCTTTTGGTGGCAAACTGTTCGGCCAGTTCCGTTGGCGGCTGCACCTGAATGCGTTTGCCGATAAATTTGCCAAACAGCGGTCCGGCGATCACAGCGGTTGGCAGGCCGACGATTATGGCATACAGGATCGTTTTGCCCAAATTTGCGCCGTAAGCGTCAATGGCAATCATTGGCGCGGGATGCGGCGGCACAAGACCGTGTACGGTAGACAGACCGGCGAGTACCGGAATTCCGATTTGCAGCAGCGACATTTTAGTTTTGCGGGCGACCATGAAGACGACCGGAATAAGCAGGATAAGGCCAACTTCAAAGAATACGGGAATCCCGACGACAAAGCCGACGAGCATCATGGCCCAGTGAACCCGTTTTTCCCCGAACCGGTCCACAAGCGTAGTGGCGATGCGCTCGGCGCCGCCGGATTCGGCCATCATTTTACCAAGCATGGTTCCAAGGCCAATGACGATCGCAATTGTGCCAAGGGTGCCGCCGAGACCGCCGGTAATTGATTTGATCAGTTTCTGATATTCCATACCGGCGAGCAGACCCAGAGCCAGCGCGGAAAGAAGCAGGGTAACGAACGGATTCCATTTGTATTTGGCAATCAGTGCAACCAGAAATACAATAACGAGCAGTGTCCATACCAACAGCGTCGCATTATGGCTAAGTCCGAACAAACTGTTCATGATAATCCCCCTTTAAGTAGTGGATGCCAGGGCTGTAGAGCGGCATCAGATATTTTCTATTTTTTTGCTATAGAGCGTTTTCAACAAGCAGTTTTGTTCATTGGTATACTTGTCGACAAGAAAAAGCATACATTAGACAGAGTTCGGCAGATAATTTTTAAGGTTATGGAAGAGCGTGCCCAAGCGTCAGCATTGAATCGGCAAAATAGTTCTGAACCACCTGACGGATCGTTTCCGCATTCTGCGACCGCAGTCCTTCAACGATGCTTCGGTGTTTGTCTGCGACCCAATTCATTCGCTCCTCGCCTTCTGCGAAGCCCTGCTCGGTTGTCACCAGGATGACGGTCATAACGATCTGGCGGATGCTGTTCCATAAATGAAGAATCCGGGTATGACGGGCCTGAAGGATAATCGCCTCATGAAAAGAAAAATCCTGATAGGCAAATTCCACGTAGTCGTTATATTTGACGGCCAGCTTCATCCGGTCAATCGTCTGCTCAAGCTGCTGTATCAACGTATCCTGGGGGCTTCCCGCAAGCCGCTGCTGGGCAAAGCTCTCGATAAGATAGCGTACGTCGTATAGCTCTTTAACATTCTCCAGATTCAATCCGACAATTACGGCGCCCATCCGTTCCAATCGGATCAATCCTTCGGCGGCCAGAGATTTAAGCGCTTCCCGGACTGGGGAACGGCTGGTTCCGAATTCCTCGGCGATCCGGTTCTCCGAGAGAACCTCTCCAGCTTTAAGTTGTTCATTTATAATTTGAAGCCTCAACCGGCAGGCGATAGACTCTCCAAGCGAGACACCCTGCAGCCAGGCGGTAGGATACTGCATTTCACACGACTCCTCTTCGGACGATTTTGCTGTATGCCAACATTCGTTATTTACGATAATAGCACACATGCGCGTCCGGGTTCTATGTATGAAATGCGGCACTAGCCAAAGGGATTACGCTAATCTTCTCTTACAACGCTATGGCCGCCAAATTCATTGCGCAGAGCGGCGACTACTTTGCCGTGGAACGTATTCTCCTCAAGTGATCGATAGCGCATCAGCAGGGAAAGCGCGATTACCGGCGTGCTGGCCTCAAGGTCAAGCGCCGTCTGCACCGTCCATTTGCCCTCACCGGAGCTCTGCATGACTCCGCGAATGCCGGAAAGCTTCGGATCTTTGGAAAAAGCGCTTTCGGTAAGCTCCATCAACCAGCCTCGAATAACCGAACCATTCGACCATACCCGGGCAACATCCTCATAGTTAAAGTCGAAGGGGCTCTTCTCCAGAAGCTCAAAGCCTTCGGCGATCGCCTGCATCATACCGTACTCAATACCATTATGGATCATTTTCAAGAAGTGGCCGCTGCCGCTGGGACCGGCGAACAAATATCCGTTCTCCACGGCAAGGTCGCGGAACAGCGGTTCGATGGTGCCGAATATCTCGGGATTGCCTCCGATCATAAAGCAGGCGCCATGGGCCGCTCCCTCGGTTCCGCCTGAAGTTCCCGCATCGAAAAAGTGAATGCCGGACTCGCCCAGCTTCTCAGCTCTGGCAATGGAATCCTTGTAATGAGAGTTGCCTCCTTCGATGACAATGTCTCCTTCATCCAGCAGACCGGAAAGAGTATTCAGAACGCTGTCGACAGGCGCCCCTGCGGGAACCATTACCCATATGATGCGCGGGCGAGAAAGTTGTGCGGTAAGTTCGGCTATGCTGGTGGCCCCGAGTGCTCCAAGCCCTTCAAGCTGGCGGACAGGCTCCGGATTGAGATCGCTTACGATAACCTCATGACCATGGTTCAACAAATTCAAAGTCAGATTATATCCCATCTTGCCGAGTCCAATCAGACCCAATTTCATCTCTAATCACCCCTTTATCCGTTTTCATTAATGCAAGTATACCTGTATACAACTTCTGTCTGTATAATACGCCCGGGGCAAAAATTTGTAAAGAGAAATTTGTAAGCGATTACTGGTGCTCTTTTTTTAAATAGGTAGCCCGATCGAAAAAAAGATATAATGGACTATAATAAGGGCACAATAGTCGATTTAAAGGCTGTAATTGACGAAAAATAACATGTCATGGTACGATATCAGAAATGCTTTACTTTACTACCACTTTACCATAGTAAAGAATAAGGGGCGTCTTTTACGAAATATCTATTGTTTTGACTTTCTACTAACCGATGAGGTGAATTTCAATATGTCCAAACCGAAGGGCTTCGAGAAGCCCATTGGCTTTCGGGACTATCTCCCGCATGCCGTAAGCAAACTGCGCAAAATTGAGAATGATGTACTGAATTGCATGGGCCAATGGGGCTATCGCCAGATTATGACGCCTACCCTGGAATATTACGATACGGTTGGGGTTGCCAGCTCGACCTCGGACCAGAAGCTGTATAAGCTGCTGAACAATCGCGGCCAGGCGCTGGTTCTTCGTTCGGAGATGACGGCTCCGGTGGCCCGTGTTGTCTCTTCGCTGCTTAAAGACGAACCGCTGCCGCTGCGTTTGTCCTACCATGCCAATGTATTTCGGGCGATTGAGGAGGAGGCCGGACGCGAGGCGGAGTTTTATCAGACCGGTGTCGAACTGGTGGGCGACGATTCTCCGGAAGCTGATGCGGAGGTTGTGGCTCTGGCCATTGCTTCACTGCAGGCAGCGGGAGTGGAGACGTTCAAGATCGCCATCGGCCATGTCGGCTTCCTGAACGGTCTGTTCCAGGAGGCGGCTCCGGAACTGCAGGAAGTGCAGGACGAGCTTAAGAGCCATTTGTTGGGCCGCGATTATGTCGCTTTCCGTGATGCAGTCGGCCGGCTAAGCCTGACCGAAGAACAAAAAGAAGAGTTGGACGGGCTGCTGCGGCTGCGCGGCGGCAAGGAGATTTGCGGTCAAGCACTGGAGCTTAGCCGGCATCCGCTCGCTCGCGCCTCGATTGAGCATCTGTGCAAGGTCTGGGAGGTGCTGGAGGCTTATGAAGTATCCCAGCATGTGCTGATTGATCTGACTATGGTCGGAGATTTCACTTATTATACGGGCATGACGTTCGAAGGCTATGCAGCCGAACTCGGGTTCCCGGTTTGCAGCGGCGGACGCTACGACAATCTGCTGCAACAATTCGGACGGTCGGTTCCTTCAACAGGCTTCTCACTGAAGACGAACCGTATCCTTGACGGCGTCAGGGGAACGGAAGAGAAACAAGAGCTGCCAACTCTTGTTCAATATGATGCACGGCGGCGCAGGGAAGGGCTGGAGGAGTCGCTGCGGCTGCGGGCCGAAGGTCATGTCGTGGTAACCCGGCTGGTATCGGAGCCCGGAGACCTAACAACAGCCGATGCAGAGGCCAGGACGGGTACAGCGGACGGCAAGCGGTATGGGGAGATTTACACATTTGTTTCATTTGTCAAAGAGCGCAGCTGAGGACGAATCGTGCCAAGGCGTAAAGGATATATAAAAAAACATAATTTAGGAACTGAAAGGCGGACATAAGCAAATGGCGGAGATACTTAAAGTGGCTATGCCGAAGGGCCGCATTTATGACAAGGCGGCGGAGCTGTTCCGCGCCGCGGGACTGCCGATACCTCCGGAGGGCGAGGCTTCGCGTAAACTGGTTATACCGCTGCCTGAAGCGGGAATGGAATTTATTTTGGCGAAGCCGGTGGATGTACCCACCTATGTGGAGTACGGAGCGGCGGATATCGGCATCGTCGGCAAGGATGTTCTGCTAGAGGAGAACCGGGATATGTACGAGCTGCTGGACCTTGGCATCGCCCGCTGCCGGATGTCGATCATCGGATTGCCGAACTGGGAACCGGGTATTCACCAGCGCGTGGCGACGAAGTACCCGAATGTCGCTTCACGGTATTTCCGGGAGCAGGGCCAGCAGGTAGAGGTCATCAAGCTGAACGGGTCTATAGAGCTGGCACCGCTGATCGGGCTTGCCGAACGGATCGTTGATATGGTGGAGACGGGCCAGACCTTGCGCGAGAACGGACTTGTCGAGCAGCAGAGCATCTTCGAGATTACAAGCCGGCTGGTGGCCAATCGGGTCAGCTACCGGATGAAAAATGCGGAAATCCAGCAGCTGTGCGACCGGCTGCAGAGCGTTATTGCCGAGCCGGCCCGGGGATTGCGTTAATACGTATGCTGTTCCGGCGTACATCCTGGACATAATGACAGCTTGGCAGCCGGGTCACTATCGAATGCGCAATGAGCGTTGGCTGTTAGCGGGCCGTTCCCTGGCAATTTTTTGAGAAGAAACGAAAGGCGTAAAGCGGGTGTCCCAAGGAGGGCAATCCGGATATATAAGGAGGAAAACCAGTGAAGGTGCAGTCCAGCAGGGATTTCAAGCTGCAGCGGGATGTCGATTATGGTACCCCTGAGCAGAATAAGGCCGTTAAGCAAATTGTGGCCGACATTAAACAAGAGGGCGACGCCGCCCTTTTCCGCTATACGGAAAAATTCGACGGAGCCCGGTTAGACTGTGACAATGTACGGGTAACCCAGGAGGAGCTTCAAGCCGCTTACGAGCATGTTGAAGAATCTTTTGTTTCGGCGATCCGGGCCGCAGCGGACAACATCCGCGCCTTCCATGCCAGACAGAAGCGCAACTCCTGGATGGATCTGCAGCCCGACGGCACGATTCTCGGGCAGATTATCCGGCCGCTGCAGCGCGTTGGCGTATATGTTCCCGGAGGCAAGGCATCCTATCCTTCTTCCGTGCTGATGAACGTGATTCCCGCCCAGATCGCGGGAGTGCCGGAGATCGTGATGGTAACGCCGCCGGCAACAGGCGGGAAGGAAGGCATCGACCCGTACATTCTGGTCGCCGCCGCCGAGGCTGGCGTGAATGAAATCTATCGTGTCGGCGGCGCTCAGGCGGTAGCCGCGCTGGCCTTCGGCACGGAATCGATAGCCCCGGTCGATAAAATTTGCGGACCGGGCAACATTTACGTCGCGCTGGCCAAGCGCGAGGTGTATGGCGCCGTCGATATCGACAGCATCGCCGGACCGAGCGAGATTGTCGTGTTGGCAGACGACACCGCCGAACCTTCCTATGTCGCCGCCGACCTGCTGTCGCAGGCGGAGCATGACGAGATGGCTTCGGCTATTCTCGTAACGCCTTCGCAGGCGCTGGCCGAGGG
>NZ_ASSD01000104.1 GCF_000520715.1 Paenibacillus zanthoxyli JH29 | reverse complement strand
CCCACCGCGGCTGCCGTATTCCAATCGTATGGGATCAGCTTATGCTCTACGTTCCAGCCTGTTCCTTCCGTCCTGCGTACCATGCAGAAGCTTGCGCAAGGCGTGCCAGATTCCATAACATGGGGAAAAGGAAGATCATCCTCGTAGGCGGGCAAGCCGACACTGCCCGGATTGACAAGCCATTTGCCATCCGGCAGCGTTAAGGTATGGTATACATGGCTGTGTCCGCAGAAAATGCCGCGCTCCTGTATAGTGTGCAGCTCCGTATGCAGCGTTTCCGCTTTTTTGTAAAACACGCCGGATTCAGTCACTTCTTCAAGCAGGTACCGTCCATTGTGAAAAGGAGTTCCGTGACAGAACAGCAGATCCTCATAGCGCCACACGGCTAAATGGTCCGCAATCCATGCTTCCGTGCCGGCATTAAGCAGCGGTTTAACATGGCGGTACGTCAGCGAGTCGCTATCCTGCTCCAAAAGAATCTCGTCGCAGTTCCCCATGATGTTGACGATATCGCCGCGCTGTCTAAGCAGCTGCGCTGTCCCGAGCGGATCGACCGGACCGAATAAACTGTCCCCCAGATTGACGATTGTGTCGGCACCGCTCCGGTCAATATCCTGCAGAACCGCCTCGAGAGCCGGTGCGTTGCTATGTATGTCCGAAATTACCGCTATCGTGTAGGTCAATCTGACTCCCTCCCGAAACACGCGTTCTCTATATTATAACAGCAAAACCGAAACTGGAGAAATCAGGGACTCCGCCGCCTCTCGGAAAAATAAAAGGATGCCCCAGCCCAAGCAGGCAAAGACATCCTTCCAAAGCGGGAAACCGCCGATGGATCAATTCACACAGGCCGCTTTCAACCACGCTTCGGTAATCAGCGCGTGCCCTGCGGGGGTCGGGTGAACGCCGTCTTCCGCCCAATAGGCCGGGTCGGCCTTCATCGATGCGGCTGCGAATAGGCCGTCAAGCGGCACCAGCAGCGCCCCGTACTCGCGGGCCAGCTTCCGTACCACGGCGATTTTCGGGTCCAGATCTTCCCGCCAATCGCGGTTCAGCCCCTGAACCGGCAGAACGAACGGCTCGATCAGGATCAGCTTGGCGGCCAAAGTCTGCCGCGTGCGGTCCAGCAGATTCCGGTACTGAGCCTCGAACGCTTCCGGCGTCGTCTCGTCGCCGCTGTCGTACCGGCACCAGCTCTCGTTGATGCCGACATAGATGGATACCCAGGTCGGCTTCAGCGCGAGACAGTCCCTGTCCCAGCGCCGCACGAGATCGGCAGCCCGGTCGCCGCCGACGCCCCGGTTGTAGAAGGTAAGCTTTTTCTCCGGAAACAGCAGGCCAAGCCGTCCGGCAACCATCAGGGGATACCCATTTCCCAGCGAATAAGCGTCAAAGCGGTTGCGGCTGGCGTCGGTAATGCTGTCACCCTGGAACAAAATCACGTCGTTTTCTTTAAAAAGCATCGGATAAGCTCCTCCTTCTTATTTGAAATATCCGTCCCTGTAAACAAGGCTGCCTGAATAGTCTTTATAAACACCGTGCACATAGGGTTTCTGCAAAGTAAATTCTTTAAAATAGTGAACCGGGATAATGACCATCTGATCGATCAGCAGGCGCTCGGCTTGATGGTACAGCTTCATGCGCAGCGCATCGTCCCCCGTCTGCTGCGCCTGGCGAATATAGGAATCATACTCCGCGTTATGCCAGCTGCTGTCATTATCCGTGCTCCAGGAAGTGTACATTTCAAGAAAAGAAGCAGGATCGTTATAATCCGCCGACCAGCCCGCTCTGGCGATTTCAAAGTTCAAGGCCATGCGGTTATTCAGCAGTTCCTCCCAGGGCTGAACCTCGGCGTATACGTCGATGCCCAGATTATTCGCCCACATCGAGGTAACGGCCGACGAGATATACTCATGTCCTTCATTGAAAATAAGCTTCGTTTCCGGGAACGCGCTCAATCCTTCCTCTTGCAAGCCTTTTTTCAGCAGCTCCTGTGCCTTATCCGTATCCTCCGTAAAATAAGGAGCTCGGGAAGCCTCCTCCCGAAACGTCTTACCGGCGCCCCGGATACCCGGCGGAACAAAAGCATAGGCCGGCGTTCCGTGGGTCAGCATCTCTCTTGAAATTGCCATACCCAGCGCCCGGCGGATATTTACGTTGTCGAACGGAGGCTTGGTCACATTGAACACGTAATAATATGTACTGGCGGGATTGTAGGCGTGCACGTCCTTTTTTGTTGCCTTATTCAGCTTGAAGACATTGATGTTCGTCTCGGACGGCCCCGACCAGTCCAGTTGACCCTGTTTGTACATGGCCAGCTCCTGATCTGGATCGTTCAGAATGCCCATCTTGATCCGGTCAAAATGAATCTTCTTCGCTTCGGGATACAATTTGTTCTTGGACAGCACGATTTCTTGGTCAGGCACCCATTTCGTCAGAGTGAACGGACCGTTGCCGACAAAGCTTTTGGCGGACCGGGCCCAGTTCTTATTGCTCTTCACAACGGATGGATTGACCGGCAGGTAAGCCCGTGAAGCCGCCAGCTGTAAAAAGTAGGAAGTCCGGCTCCGCAGCGTCACTTTGAGCGTCGTATCGTTTACAGCCTGAACGCCGACCTTCGAAGCGTTTTTCAGCGTCCCGTTATGATAGGTCTCTCCGCCCGCAAGATAGTACAGCATATAGGCGTGGGGGGACGAGGTGGCGGGATTCAGCACTCTTTTCCACGCATATTCGAAAATCCGAAGCTTTAACCTTCTGCTTATTGCTCCATGCCGCGTCGCCCCGGAGCTTGAACGTGTACGTTCTGCCGTCCTGCGAGACGGCCCACGATTTCGCCATGGCCGGTTCAATTCCGCCGTTCCTGCTGGTGCGCACCAGCCCTTCAAAAACCCCGTTTAGCACCTCGTCGCTTGTGCTGTCGTACGACAAAGCAGGGTCCAGCGAAATCGGATTCGTATACAGATTAAAGCGGAAAATTTGCTCCCTCGGCGCGCCCCATGCCAAAGAAGCCAAGCAAATCGAAACGGCCAGAAAGCATACCGCCGCGGGGATCATGATCTTTTTCTTCATTATACAGCTCCTTTCCGGTTGTAACCGTTCTAATCATAGACTCTATTACGATTTGGAATTATTGGCAATCCCAAAATTCATGGTATCATTGACGGATGATTGAAGCCGTGATATATTATTAAGTAACTAATAGTAAGTATATTTATTTAATAAATTAATTAATTTTTAATCATCGGATGGAGGCATTACAATGAGTACACCAGCAACCGTTAACCCTTTTTTAGAAGTTGTCCAAGCCCGCAGATCGGCCATGAATTTCGTAGAGGGCGTCAAAATTCCGCAAAGCGAGCTCGAAGAAATCTTCTCCCATACCAGACTCGCTCCTTCGGCTTTCAATCTACAGCACGCCCGTTATAAAGTAATCGCAGACCCTGAGCTTAAGGAGAAGGTCCGCGAGAGCGCCTACGGACAATACAAAATTCATACCGCTTCCGCTGTCATTGTCGTCCTGGGGGATATGCATGCCTACGAGCAGGCGCCAGAAATTTACGGTGGTCTCAAAATGCTGGGGGCGATGTCGCAGGAGGAATATGACGGGGTGATAGGCGCGATCAATCAGGCATACATAGGCAAAGAGGCTTTCCAACGCGACGAAGCGATCCGCAATGCTTCACTGTCGGCCATGCAGTTCATGCTGATCGCCAAAGACAAGGGCTGGGATACATGCCCGATGATCGGATTCGATCCGGAGGCCGTCAAGAATGTTCTTGGGCTGCCGGACCATCTCGTTCCCGTGATGCTGATTACTATCGGCAAGGACAACCAGCGCAAGATCAGACCGCGCGGCTACCGCAAGCCGGTGGGCGAGTTCGTCGATTTTATGTAAGTTTGGTATGAAAAAGCTGCTCTCATGGCTTGCGCGACAAGCCGGAGGGCATTTTTTATGGCTACATCTGAGAGACTGATCGGAGGTTCGCTTGGCAGATCGAGACCTCGCTCCTTGTAATAGTCCCATTTATGTCATTAACATAATCTGTTCCGCTCTCGCAATTACTTTTTCTTTCCCATGTTACTTTGTACTCATTATTTATGTGTTTTATCGAAATTATTTTGGCTTCACCAAAATTGCTGTTTTTCTTATGATGCTGCTGGACATTTTTACTCATCTCATCGCCGCCCCTTCCTTTTTGAAGAGATAGTAACGCAACGCTTCCCCTTAACTTTGGCGTATGTACTGAAGGAACTTTCATCAAAAGGGAAATCTTATTACCAATACGACTACTAGAAGAACCAAAGCAATTCCGACCGAATATATCCCTTGTCTATTCTTATTCTTCAAATAGGTAGCCAGGCCGTTAAATAATAACGAACCGGACAGGGCAAGCATCATCCAGGACATTCTTACCTGGGTTTCAGAGCCGAGATCACCTTTATTTATCAATATAGGTATAGCCAGTGCCACGGCCGCTAAACTGAACAGGACTCCAATAGTTTTTATCGCTATGCGCAAATGAGTCACCCCCTTAATCTGATCGAGTAAAGACAGTATATGGTCAAGAAAGAACCCCACCATCCGGCGGGGTCAAGTGACATCTTTGGGGGTCAGGGATATTATATAATCCTCGATGCTAAAAGGTGCATAAAATGGGCTGGCTATCCGCTTAAACTGCCGCAAACTGGCTGTTGTACAGCCGGGCGTAATAGCCTCCCAGGCGGAGAAGCTGCTCATGGGTGCCGCTTTCCACAATATCGCCGTCCTTCATGAACAGAATGAGGTCCGACTCGCGGATCGTGGACAGCCGGTGGGCGATGACGAAGCTGGTGCGTCCGTCCATCATTTTCAGGAATGCGCGCTGGATGCGGATTTCAGTCCGCGTGTCGATGCTGCTCGTCGCTTCGTCCAGAATGAGCATCGGCGGGTCGGCCAGCAGCACGCGCGCAATTGTCAGCAGCTGCTTCTGCCCCTGGGACAGGTTGTCGCCGGAGCCGCTGATCACCGTATTGTAGCCGTCCGGAAGACGTTTGATGAAGCTGTGTGCGCTCACGGCCTTGGCGGCGGCAATGACTTCTTCGTCGGTCGCCTCCGGCTTCCCGTAAGCGATATTGTCCCTTATGCTTCCGCCGAACAGCCACGTATCCTGCAGCACCATGCCGAAATTGCGGCGCAGGCTGTCGCGCGTCATCTCCTTAATGTCCACGCCTCCGATTCGGATCGCGCCGCCGCCTGCATCATAAAAACGCATCAGCAGGTTAACCAGCGTCGTCTTGCCTGCTCCGGTCTGTCCGACAATGGCGACCCGGGTGCCCGGTTTGACTTCCAGACTGAAATCCGTAATCAAGGGACGTTCGGGACTATAAGCAAATTTGACCTTGTCGAATACAACCGTCCCCTGCCCCGGCTCAGGGTCAAACGCATCCGGATCGTCGGGCTGTTCGGGCTCAAGGTCCAGAACCGCAAAGACACGCTGGGCCGAAGCGGTCGCCGACTGAAGCTGCGTAATGACGCCGGTTATTTCATTAAATGGTTTGGCGAACAGATTGGAAAAGATCAGAAAGCCGGACAAATCCCCGACGGTCAACCCGCCCGCGATAATGACAATGCTGCCGATAATTGCGATAACGGAAAATGTAATGTTGTTAACCAGCCGGGTCGTCGGTCCGGAAAGCGAGCCGTAAAACTGCGCATGGACGCCAGCCTGGTACAGTTCCCCGTTCAGTCCTTCGAACCGTTCATAAGTTTTGTCCTCATAGTGAAAAGCCTGAACGATTTTTTGCCCGCCGACCACTTCTTCCACATAACCGTTAAGGCTGCCGAGAATTTTGGCCTGGTCGCGGAAGAGCTGCTGCGAGCGCGTCGTAATGAACCGGGCCATATAGTACGAAGCGGGCGCGGACAGCAGCACGACCACGGTCATGAGCGGGCTGATATACAGCATCAGTCCGATCGCGCCGACGATCGTAACGGCGCCGGTAAGCAGAGTCTGAAAGCCTTGGAGCAGACCGTCCGATACGGCGTCCATATCGTTCACAAACCGGCTGATCAGGTCGCCCTGCGGGTGATTGTCATGGAATTTCAGCGGCAGGACATTCAGCTTGTCGAACAGGTCGTTCCGCATGCGGTTTACCGTGTGATAGGCGATCCGGTTCGTGAGATAGGTCAGCAGCCAGCCGCACAGGCTTCCGGCAAGGAATACAACCGCCAATTCCAGGATGAGCCTTAGCAGCGCGTCAAAATCCACCTTCCCGGGTCCGATCATATAGTCGACCGCCCGGGCGATCAGCAGCGGCCCGATCAGGCTGGCCGCCACGCTAAGGATGGCGCAGAGCGCCGCCAGAATGGCGGAGCTTCTAAACTGCGCGGTATAGATAATCAATCTTTTCCAAACCTGCTTGCCGCTCATAAAGCCGCCTCCTCGCTTGACAGCTGGGAGTTGCAGATTTCACGGTATACCTCGCAGCTGTGAAGTAAATCCTCATGCCGGCCGACCCCGGCAATCCGGCCGTCTTCGAACACGATAATTCTGTCGGCCTGCCGGACGGTGCCGACCCGCTGGGAGACGACTAGCGTTGTCATCCCGGCGCGGCTCTCTTTCAGTTCGCGGCGAAGCGCCGCGTCAGTAGCGAAATCGAGTGCGCTGGAGGAATCGTCCAGAATCAGAAGGTCCGGACGGCCGACCACGGCCCGCGCAATGGTTAACCGCTGCTTCTGTCCGCCGGAAAGGTTCAATCCGCCGCGGGAAACGTCTGTATTTAAGCCTTTGGGCAGCTTGGAAATGAACTCCTCCGCCTGCGCGACAGCCGCCGCTGCGCGGATTTCGTCCTCGGTCGCCTCCGTCTTCCCCCAGCGGATATTATCGGCGATCGTGCCCGTAAAGAGCACCGCCTTCTGCGGGACGATGCCGATGGATTCTCTGAGCCGGAGAAGCGGGTAATCCTTGACGTTCACCCCCTCCACCCGCACCTCGCCCGAGAAGGCGTCATAGAAGCGGGGGATCAGATTGACAAATGTCGATTTGCCCGAGCCTGTGCCGCCGATCAGACCTACGGTCTCGCCCCGCCAGATCTTCACGGAAATATCGTCCAGCGCAAGCTCTCCAGCCTTGCTGTATCCAAAAGAAACATGGTCGAACTCAATGGCGGGGACCTGAGAAGCCGGTTCGGAACCGTCAGTTCGCCCTGCTTGCATGGCAAGAAACTCTCCGGTTTCGGCTATCGGTGAAATGACCGGATGCTCCGGCTCCGCAACCGAACTTGAAACCGCCAGCACTTCGTTTACTCTAGCCAGCGACGAATTGGCTTTGGTGAAGATAATCACCAAATTCGAGGTAACGATCAGCGCCAGCAAAATCTGGGTGACATAGTTGATAAAAGCAATGATTTCCCCTTGCGAAAGCCGGCCCGCATTAATGTGAATGCCTCCCGCCCATAGAATCGCGAGGATGGCCGCATTGACCACCAATAAGGTCAACGGGCTGAGCAGAGCGGAAATCCGGCCGACATGCAGAGCCGTCGCCGTCACATCGTCCGCAGCGGCGATGAAGCGTTCCCTTTCCTTCCGCCGCTTGGCGAAAGCGCGGATGACCCGGATGCCGGACAGGTTCTCGCTCAGTACCTGGGCGATTGAATCCAGCTTCTGCTGGTACTTGCGGTACAGCGGTGATGAACGCGAAATGATCCAATACAGCAGTACAGCAAAGACCGGCGCGGCCGCCAGCAGCACAAGCGACAAGCGAAAATCGAGAATCATGGCCATGATGATCGCTCCAATAGCGATAAACGGCGCACGGATGACAAGCCGGATCAGCATGGCAACCGCCAGCTGCAGCTGATTCACGTCATTGGTAATCCGGTTGATCAGCGAAGGCGTGCCGAATTGGTCAAGCTCCGCATAGGACAGCGAAGAAATATGCCGGAACATCGCATTCCGCAGCCTGGTCCCGAATCCCTGGGACGCCCGGGACGCCGAATACTGGCATACCATGGAGCAGGCGAAGCCAAGGATGGACATAAGGAGCATCAGTCCTCCCATCCGGTACACATAAGCGGAGTCATGCAATCCAATCCCCCTGTTCACCATCAGCGCGACGATGGTCGGCAGCAGCAGTTCGAGGATCGCCTCCAGCAGCTTGAAAATCGGGCCGATAATCAGCTGTTTCCGGTAGGGCTTCAGAAATACACTAATTTTATTCATTGCAGGAGTCACACCCATTCAAAGAAATACGTAAAATATTTCACAAATATAAAATGAACAGTTATGATTATGTCATAACTACATCCATATTAAAAATATTGGATTCGTATCACTCCGATACGATAGTCATATTCCATGGGACGGGGATTCAAAATGGACATTAGACAGCTCAAATATTTCTTGACGATTGCCGAGGAAGGTCAGATTACTTCAGCCGCGAAGAAGCTGCAAATGGCGCAGCCGCCGCTTAGCCAGCAGTTAAAGCAGCTGGAAGAAGAGCTTGGCGTCAAGCTGGTCGAACGGGGTCCGCGCAGCGTTCATCTGACTGACGCGGGAGTGATTTTGCGGAACCGGGCGCAGCAAATTCTCGATTTGGCTGATGCGACGACAAGGGAAATCGGCGATTACGTCAAAGGATTGACGGGAACGCTGTCCATTGGAACAGTCTCCTCTTCGGGCTCCGTCCTGCTGCAGAATCGGCTGTGCGAGTTCCACCAGACCTATGAGGGAGTCAAGTTCGAGATTCATGAAGGCAATACATTCAAGATTATCGATCTGCTGAGTAAAGGAATCGTGGAGCTCGGCATCGTGCGCACACCGTTCAATCCGGCCAATCTAGAATGCCGCTATACCGGTTCCGAACCCATGATTGCCGTCATGACCCGTGAGCTAGACTTTAAACCAGGTCATACTATGATCGATCTAGGCGAACTGGAGGACAAGCCTCTCATTATCTACCGCCGGTTCGAGCAGCTCATTACCGATGCCTGCCTGGAGCACGGCTTCGAGCCGCTGCTGTTCTGTATGAACGACGATGCCCGGACGACACTGCTGTGGGCCAATGCGGGCCTTGGGATCGGTATTATCCCGAAATCCGCCTTTGGGCTTGTGAGCAGCGGCAATCTGCTCTGCAAAGAAATCAATAGCGACACGTTGCGTACACGCATTGCCGCTATTATGATGAAGGGAAAATATGCGTCCACCCTGGCGACGAAGTTCTTCGAGAGCTTTCGCCCAGGGGAGCGCTGAAAGTGACCAATATTGACACGATTCCTTATTGTGCTAAATTTATGACAAAGAAATTACACTTATATAAAGAGGATAGGTGAACCCATTGCTGAATTTCGGTTTCTCAAGAGTCGCCGCCGCCTCCCCTGAACTTCGGGTAGCCGACTGTGCGTTTAATGCCAATAAAATTATTGAAGTGATTGAGCAAGCTGACAACCAGCAGGTGGAATACCTTGTTCTGCCGGAGCTGTGCATCACCGGCTATACCTGCGCCGATTTGTTCATGCAGCGCCGGCTGCTTGATTCAGCCTTGGAGGCTCTGCTCGCAATCGCCGCCAAAACTGCAGACCTGAGCATGGTTGTCATTGCCGGCCTGCCTATCGACGTCAGAGGCCGGCTGTATAATTGCGCCGCCGTTATACAGAGCGGAAGCATTCTCGGGATTGTACCCAAGACCTGCATTCCCGGTTATAGCGAATTCTATGAGCCCCGCTGGTTTGCCGGAGCCGAAGAATTGGAAACTACGGAGCTGCGCATCGGCGGAGCCGCAGTCCCGATCGGCAGCGATCTTATGTTTGTCTGTGACGAGAATTCCAATCTGGCCTTCGGCGTGGAAATTTGCGAGGATCTGTGGGTTCCCATTCCGCCGAGCAGCCGGCTGGCCCAGGCGGGAGCGGTGCTGCTGTTCAACCCGTCCGCCAGCAATGAACTTGTCGGCAAGGCGGATTATCGTCGGCAGCTTGTCTCGGGGCAATCCGCTTCTTGCGTTGCCGGATACGTCTATGCCGGCTGCAATACCGGCGAATCGACAACGGACGTCGTCTTCGGCGGCCACTCGCTTATCGCCGAGAACGGACAAATGCTGGCGGAATCGGACCGGTTCACCCATGAGAGCCGGATCACCATCGCCGATATCGACATTCCAAGACTCCATTATTCCCGCATGGCGATGGGAACCTTCCGGGGCGGCCGGGGCGGCGGCGATTACCGTGAGATTTCGTTCACAAATCCCGTCCGCAAGAGCGATCCCCCCCGGGAGCTGGCCCGCGAAGTGGCCTCGAACCCCTTTGTCCCGGGCAACCCGCTGAAGCGGGACGAACGCTGCCAGGAAATCCTGTCGATTCAGACCTCCGGCCTGATGAAGCGCATACGTCACATCGGCACCAAGCAGGCGGTGATCGGCATTTCCGGCGGGCTTGATTCCACGCTCGCGCTGCTTGTCGCGGTAAGGGCGATGGAGCTGCTCGGCCGTCCGGCCAGCGACGTGCTCGCCGTTACCATGCCCGGGTTCGGAACGACAAACCGGACCTACGATAACGCCGTCGGCCTGATTAAAGCGCTGGGCGCCTCGATGATGGTCGTCGACATCAAAGCCGCCTGCCTCCAGCATTTTGCAGACATCGGTCATGACAAGGACGTGCAAGATCTGACCTACGAGAATGTTCAGGCCAGGGAGCGTACGCAGATTCTGATGGATCTGGCGAACAAGAACGGCGGCATCGTCATCGGGACCGGCGACCTGTCCGAGCTGGCTCTCGGCTGGTGCACCTATAACGGTGACCATATGTCCATGTACGGCGTCAATTCGGGGATTCCGAAGACGCTGATCAAATATGTCGTCCAGTGGTACGCCGACCATGAAGCGGACGAGACCGCCAGCAAGTTTCTGTACGATATCATCGACACGGGAATCAGTCCGGAGTTGCTGCCGCCTTCACCGGATGGCGAGATCGCCCAGCTCACGGAAGACATTCTGGGTCCATACGATGTACATGATTTCTACCTGTATTACATGCTTAGAACGGGAGCTCCGCCCGCCAAAATTCTGTATCTCGCACAGCATGCTTTTGGCGATCGCTTCACGAAAGAGCAGCTGGTACAGTGGA
>NZ_ASSD01000103.1 GCF_000520715.1 Paenibacillus zanthoxyli JH29 | reverse complement strand
GCTCTGTGCGGCAGTAGATTTCGGGGCCGCAGGCTGTGATGTGCCTCCGCTATTGACTTTACCTGCTGTGTCTTTCCCTTTTGAAGCTTCCTCTTGCTGCGCCAACGCACGCCACTCTTCAGCTGTCAGCAGATTCGATCCCGCATCGGCAACCTTCATGTTCAGCTTCGAAGCTTCTTTGGCAAGCTGCGCCTTCGTTGGTGTAGCCATACCCGCCGAAATCATAAGCTGAAGAAGAAGCGCTCCAGCCACGAGCCCGCAGCCGAGCCCGATGATAAAGGAACGATTCCTGATCACGCTGATTCCTCCTGTTTCGCGAGCTGCAGGATCAATTGAATCTCTCCTGATTGCATTCCTGTTCTCTTGGCGATCGCATCGATGGATTTCCCTTCGTTGTGGAGTTCGAATAGCTGCGGATAACGAAGCTTAATCGTGCTGACCGGTTTGGCCTTAACATCAGCAGCTGGCTCGTCAATCGCTCCTGCTTGAGCTTCCGATTGCTCCGCATTTGTCTCTTTTCCCCCGGATAACGCCAGCTGAAGGAGTCCGTTCTCATTTGCAGCCATACGCGTCTCCAACTGCGAAGTTCTATGCTGCATCGCGTCCAGCCGCCCATTCAGTTCGCTTAGCTGCTCTTGAATCGCCGCCTGGCTGCTCTGGGACTGGGTCTTGATTGAATCAAGCAGCTCCAGCAGCTCACGGTTTTCGCGTTCGACATCCGCCATATATAATTCCAGCGCCGCTTCGACTTCTTTCAGGCTCTGCTTGTCTGCTCCGCTGTCCTTGTTACGGGCGCGTGACGGCAGAAACAGCGCATAAGCCAGAGCAAATCCGCCAAGCATAACAATGTACGCCCATGGTTGCAAGTGTCCGCTCTCCTTTAGTGTATAGAATAAATATTCCTCTTCTTTATAGGGCTTCTAGTTACAGAATTTCTAAATCTAGAGCTTGATATCGAAATGGTGCCCTTTATACGGATGTTCCGTGTTTCGTTCTTTGTCTTTCTTTTGTTCCCGGGTATTACCGTTTCCGGCGGAGCCGCCACGGCGTCCGTCATCCCTTACGGCGGATTCCGATGACTCGCTGACCCCCGTGCTGCGGTGTGCCAGTTCACGCGATTCCTTTATGCTCTGCCCCGCCAACCCCTGCTGCTCAAGTTCGGGCCGATGCTGAAGTTCTTGCTGGAGCTTGCTCGCCTCAGTTGTCCGGGGCACCGCAATTTGCAATTCAATCGGCTTTAAGTTCACGGCATTCCCTGCCCTTCCCCGTAAGAATCTATATAACCCTCATCAGAAGATTTAGACGTTAGGCGCCATAGTAATGTCGCCCTCGGAGTAGTAGAACGCAACTCGCTCAGCGGTGTCCTTAATAAATCTGGTATATCTGCCGATCACGATTTTCGAGCCGCCGTAGATGGTTTTGACGACCTCAACCCTGGCCAGGTTCGTATCCTCAAGCATTCGCTCGATCTCCAGAATCCGTTCTTTAATATGAGCTTCCTCTCTTTGCTGGGACTGCTGAGTAGCATTAAGCTTGATCCGCAAGGCAACCTTGTCCGGAGGCAGGGAACCGCTTGCAGCCAACTGGCTCAGCAGATAGAGCGCCTTCTTCGTCTTGTCGGCGTTATCCAAGAGCAGGCGAAGCTGCTGACGAAGGTCGTTGATTTCATTTCTAAGCTCGGGCAGCACTCCAACTTCGATTGCCGTTGCCGTTGACATCGTGTTACCAATCGTGCGCGCTACAACCCTTTCTCCGGCCTGCACCGTTCCACCTACGATAAGTCCCTTAGCTCCATTACACAGCACGTTCCTGCCGGCGCGGATATTGGAATGCATGATGCTCTGGGAGACAATGATATCCTCAGCCGCCGTTACATTTCCGTCCTGTATAAAAGACACCTTCACATTGACTCCGGCGCTGACCAGTCCTTTGTTATAACCGATAATGCCGCCGCTAATTTCAATTGAGCCCTTTGCGGTTAGTTCAGCACCTTCCACGCCGCCGCTTATCCGAATGTCCCCCTCCGATTTCACCGTAAACCCGGACAGTACATTGCCTCGGATGACGACGGTACCAACAAAATCGATATTCCCCGTGTTGTAATCCACATCGCCCTGCACTTCGTATACGGGAAAAACATTGATTTTTCCTTTATCGGTATAGGATATCAGTCCGTCAATTGCCGCGTACATTAAGGTGGCATCATCATTAAGCAGGACGTTCTTGCCGACCTTGAAGTGGGCAGCCTTCCCTGCCTTGCAGGGAATCGGATCGCCGGTAACAGCCATTCCGGGCTGCCCCGGTTCAGGGGGAGCAAGTGTGGCAATCAGCTGCCCCTTGCGGACATTGCTCAGCCGGATCAGTTCCTTAAAGTCGACCTTGCCGTCTTCCTTTTCCATCGGACGGTGGTCATTATCATCAATTGTAATACTAAATAATACTTGTCCGTCTGTACCGTTTACGGGTGCCTTGCCCAGAGCAATCGGCACCTTCCCGGATATGTACTCTTCCGGATGATCTGCAAAACGCTGAACGATGTCCCACTGAACGCCATAGAGAACCTTATTTCGCTGTAAAAAAACGCCCATTTCTTCAACCGAGCAGGCGAATCCTTCATCCCGTTTATAAAATTCAAGATAAGCTATTTCCTTATCCTCCGAAAAACTGATGCCCAAATATTCGCTCAACGCAGAATGGATTACCATTTTCCGCCTCCTTGCCGCCATACCTGGCTAATCATTTTGCATTAAGAGATCCCGATTCTTCTCAAGCGTTCCCCGCAGCCGCAGTATCGCCTTGGAATGCAGCTGAGATATCCGGGAAGGAGACAAGGACATGACCTCTGCAATTTCGCTCAAAGAAAGGTCTTCATAATATAAAAGGGACACGACGGTCCGTTCTTTCACAGTTAGTTTCTCGATGCCTTTGGTAAGTGTTTCACGAAGATAGAACTCATTTACTTTATGATCAGGGTTCTTGGCTTTATCGTCCACCAATACCGACATACGGGTCTCTGATTCTTCTTCCCGAATTGGGTCCTCTAAAGAACACAGCGTCATCACCGCCACATCCTGGAGCATGCTTTGAAACTCTTGTTCGGTTACATCCAAATAGCGGCTCATTTCTTCATCGCTGACTGATCTTAAATATTTCTGTTCCAACTGCTGGTATGCATCTTCAATTTTTTTCGCCTTTTCCCGGACCGAGCGCGGAACCCAGTCGCCTTGACGCAGAGAATCCAGAATTGCGCCGCGGACACGCCAGGAGGCATAAGTTTGAAATTGCAGACCCCTTTTGTAATCAAACTTTTCAATCGCATCAATAAGTCCCATAACGCCATTGCTTGCCAGGTCGTCTTTCGACACGTTTTTTGGCAGACCTACGGCCAAACGCCCGGCGACATAATCCACTATGGGCAGATATTTCTCGATCAGCTTTTTTTTGGCTTCCGGGTTCCCTTCTTCTTTCCACTGTTCCCAGAGGGCCTGGTGTTCCAAATGAGAAGCTTTATGCTCGTTCAACGGCTTTCACCCTTCCCACAGTGTAGTCGGCGAGTCCGCGGGCCAGGGTTCATTAAAATCCACAATATGTCTCCCACTACGCTCGCTCATTCATTTTTTAGGTGACGAACGGCCTTGGCCAATTCTTCAGGATCCTTCATCGAGACCAGTTTGGGAGGCTGAAGCGGCTTAAACTCACCGTTTTGTTTCTCTTGTTCAGGCTTTGGTTTGAGCAAATCCTTTAATTCCTCATTCTCTTCCGGAGTCAAAATATCCACTTGAGCGCCCAAAGTCACCTGATCACCGTCAGAAGAGGAGGACGGATTGTCCGAATTTGCCGTTTGCTTGGCAATAAGCCCCAAAATCCATTGCAGGGCAAAGGCAAGCAAAAACCAGAGAATAAATCCCGCTAATCCCCGAAACAAACTGGTCATCGGCAAATTGTTCTGCAGCGAAAACATAAAGGTAAAAATAAAACCGACCAGCCCACAGATCAAGTTAACCAAAATAGTTCTATTCATCATATTATAATTCCTTAATGCCTTTTTGCACACTGCGGATATATAATAATCCGGTACTGCAGGCGATCTCGATCGTACGCCCGTAACTGCCTCCCGTATCTTCCGCCAATAAAGGAATATTCAAATTCTCCAAAGCCCGCTTGCAGGATTCAACATTGCGTGGACCGATTCTCATTGTGTCATTTCCTCCGGCAAAAGCGAACATTTGGGAGCCGCCGGCCATCTTGGCGACAATCCGGTTGCGGATCGCACCGAGATTCAACAAGCGGGATAGAAGCTCGGGGATTGCCGTATCTGCGAATTTGGCAATGTTAAGCTTCCCTTCACGGGCAATCTCCGATGATGGCAGCATGACATGAGCCATCCCCCCCAATTTTTTCCCGGGATCGTAAAGCGTAAGTCCAACGCATGAGCCAAGACCTGTGGTGCGGATTACTTTATCGTAACTACCCACGTTCAGATCAGCCATTCCCACTTTAATAACGCTTTGCTCCTCAATCATTCAAACGGCACTCCCAGAGAATTAAAAATTTTAGGAAACGATTCAGGATCGGGAATAAGAAAGAACTGGCCTTCGATCTCATTCTGTCCTTCCAAAAATGTGGTGTCGATCAGGAGCGCGTCGTCTCCCATCTGTCCGAACTGCAAAAGCCCGTAGCTCAAAATCGCTCCCGCCATATCCATCGCCAAAGCCGGTACCGTCGGGTACATGGAAAGAGAAGTAAAATCGGCCAGGGACGAGAGGTAGGACCCCGCCAATATATTACCGATTTCATTGAGTGCGGAGAGTTCCATTTCATTCAGCTCTTCGTCCGACACCTCAGATATGCCCGCAATACGGCTCAGCAAACTGCGTGCAGCATCCGGCGAAAGTATAAAGAACAGATTCCCCGGCGCGTCTCCTTCGACACGCAGAAACACTGCAAAGACAACCTCTTCGGCACCGCCCACTTTTTCGGCGATCTCCTCAAATCCAAGCAATTGAACTTTAGGAACCGCCATATCGATCGGTTTGTTCAACAATTGGGACAACGCGGTGGCGGCGTTTCCAGCTCCGATATTCCCGACTTCCTTGAGCACATCCATCTTTAAATCTTTCTGATTTTTGAATAGTTCCACGGCATCAGCCCTCGAAACTTTCCAGTTGCACGATTTCACTCTTGTTGAGGACTTCCGACAAATTAAGCATAATGAGCAGACGATCCTCGCCTATTTTGGCCACACCATCCAAGTACTTGGCTTTAATGCCCCCAACCACTTCCGGAGGTGTATCGATGGATTCCCTATTCAAATCAATCACATCATTGGCCGAATCCACGATAAAGCCGACCTCTATCTCATTGACAACAACGATAATAATGCGGGTCTGATCAGTATGCTCCGCCTCCTCCAGACCGAATCTTCCTCGAAGATCGATTACGGGGATAACGACACCGCGCAGATTGATGACGCCTTTGATAAAGTTGTACGTCTTCGGCACTCGCGTAATCGGCATCAGACGCTCGATTGTTTGAACTTTATCCACTTCGATGCCATATTCCTCGGTAGCCAATTTAAAGACAATGACTTTAATATCTTCTGCCATGGAAAGTACCTCCATTAATAATTTCTTTTATTTGATAAAAGCGTTGGCATCGATAATTAGCGCAACCTGTCCGTCGCCAAGAATTGTGCCTCCCGATATTCCCTGGATACTCGGCAAGTAATTGCCTAAATTCTTAATGACAATTTCGTTCTGGCCAATAAAATCCTGTACCGTAAGCGCAACGAGCTTGTCACCCTTGCGGATGACAACAATTTCCGTCTCTTCTTCGCTGCTTTCGTCATAGTCAGGCACATTAAAGATGGCGCTTAGCGACACGATCGGGATAAGGGCTCCCCGGAATTCCACCATCTTCGAACCATGGACGCTGCGGAGTTGCGAACGCTTCACGATGCCTGTCTCTACAATGGAAGAGAGCGGAATCGCATATTTCTCCGAGCCGAGCCGGACCAGCATGGCGGCGATAATGGACAGCGTTAGCGGAAGCTGAACAGAGAATGTGGTGCCTTTGCCCGGAGTGGAGTATATGGTGACGTTGCCTCCAAGGGAAGAAATCTTAGCTTTCACGACATCCAATCCGACCCCGCGGCCCGAAATATCGGAAATAACCTCGGCTGTGCTGAACCCAGCGGCGAACAACAGCTGATGGGCCTCATTGTCGGTCATTGCCGCCGCTTGCTCTGCGGTAACGACTCCCTTATTCATCGCAGATTTCAGCACCTTCTCACGGGAGATGCCGGCGCCGTCATCCTGAATTTCTATAAAGACGTGATTGCCGCTGTGAAATGCCCGCAACTGGATGGAGCCGGTCTCCGGTTTGCCGGCGGCGATCCGGTCAGTTACCGATTCTACCCCATGGTCAAGCGCGTTGCGCAAGAGGTGAACGAGCGGATCGCCGATTTCGTCCACGACGGTCCGGTCGAGCTCGGTTTCGGCGCCCGAAATGATGAGATCCACCTTTTTGTCGAGCGACTTGGCAAGATCGCGAACCATACGGGGAAAACGATTGAAGACCGTATCCACCGGTACCATCCGCAGCTTCATGACTATGTTCTGCAGGTCGCCACTCACACGGCTCATATGCTCAACCGTCTCGGTCAATTCTCCGCTCTGGATATCCGAAGCATGCTGCTCCAGCCGAACCCGGTCGATTAGAAGCTCGCTGAGCAGGTTCATAAGAACATCCAGACGGTCGATATCGACGCGGATGGTGCGGGATGGAGTGCCGGCGCTTTTGGCAGGAGCCTTCTTGGCTTCTTCTCTTTTGGGGGCAGCTGCGGGCGTTTGGGTAGCCGGAGGGTTGTTCTCCCGTGCGGGAGCTGGGGGGGCCTCCTCAACAGCGGCGGCGACTTCCGCCTTTCCAAGCTGGCTCAGTGTCTCCACATCAAGCGCCAACGATGTTACAGTATCGATCTCGGATACACCCATGATCAAAGTTTGCATTTCCTCGGCTGTCTTCTGCGAAATATAATAGAGCGAAAAGCTGTAATCAAACTTTTCCTGCTCGATATCCTGAACCGAAGGGAAGGATTTCACGACTTCACCGAAACGCTCTAGCAGTTCAAAGACCATATAAGCCCTTACCGCGCGGAGCTGACAGTCTTTGCGAATCGAGACTTCAATGAACAGCACCTGATGCCCTTCCTGAATCGATTGTTCAAGAACCGATAGTTGGAATTCATCAAGAAG
>NZ_ASSD01000102.1 GCF_000520715.1 Paenibacillus zanthoxyli JH29 | reverse complement strand
TGGTCCGGCAGGTGTATTCGCCGGTATTATGGCAGGATACCGTGGAACGGCTGATTGAAGAAGGCGTGGACACGTTTGTGGAGATCGGCTCCGGCAGCGTGCTCGCCGGACTCATCCGCAAGATCGACAAGAACGTCAAGGTGATCAACATTAACAGCCTGGAAAGCATTGAAGCTCTTGGCTGAACGGATTTCTGGTTGAAGACAGGACGAGCTTTACGGACTATGAAAGGGGGCTACAAGGATGTTCTCAGCATTGCGGGGCCAGACGGCCCTGGTGACCGGCGCGTCTCGCGGCATCGGCCGCAGCATTGCGCTGGCGCTGGCGGAGCATGGCGTTAAGGTCGCCGTGAACTATTCTGGCAGCGAAGATGCTGCCCGGGAGACCGTGGAGCGCATCGTGGAGCTCGGCTCCGAAGGAATCGCGCTGCGGGGCAATGTCGGCAGCGCCGAACAGGCGGAAGCCCTGGTTAAAGAAACCCTCAGCGCCTGGGGCCGGATCGATATTCTAGTGAATAACGCGGGCATTACAAGGGACAATCTGATTATGCGGATGAAAGAGGAAGAATTCGATCAGGTCATCGAGACGAATCTTAAAGGCGTGTTCAACTGCCTTAAGGCGGTCACCCGCCCGATGATGAAGCAGCGTTATGGCCGGATCATCAATATTTCCTCCGTCGTCGGCGTGACAGGCAATCCGGGGCAGGCCAACTATTCGGCGGCGAAAGCCGGCATTATCGGACTGACCAAGTCGGCTGCGCGAGAGCTTGCTTCCCGCGGCATTACGGTTAACTGTATTGCTCCCGGCTTTATCGACACCGATATGACCCGGCAGCTGTCTGATGAAGTCCGCGCCGATCTGGCGAAGGGCATTCCGCTGGCACGGCTCGGTCTGCCGGAGGAGATTGCTTCGGCGGCGCTATTCCTTGCGTCCGAGGGAGCGGCGTACATGACGGGCCAGACGCTTCATGTTGACGGCGGCATGTATATGTAATATTTGGGGGGCTCCGGGTTAATCCCGTTGAGTGAGATTGAGCGTCAAAATTAGCGGGTTAAAGCGTTTTTTTAGCTCTATGGCATTTTGAACTCATATCTCGTATAATACCAAAAGAGGAGGTGAACCGGATGTCCGATGTATTGGAGCGTGTAAAGCGCATTGTCGTCGACCGCTTAGGAGCCGACGAAGCCGAAGTCACACTGGAAGCGTCTTTCAAAGATGATTTGGGAGCTGATTCTCTCGACGTTGTAGAATTGGTGATGGAATTGGAAGATGAATTCGATATGGAGATCTCTGATGAAGATGCAGAGAAGATTACGACTGTGGGTGAAGTTGTAAACTACATACAATCTCATACCTAGAGTCCTTGGCTTACAAAGTCCCGTACCTGCTTAAGGCGGGACTTCTCCTCATTTTACAGTGGTTGCACTTTGCGAAAGCTGCGCTTGAGTAAGCGTATTTCCGAGGAAAATAACAAACCACCGCTTTTTTTTCGCGGCGTTTGCAGTTTATATAGTGTTAAGCGAGAGAGAAATTACAACTGTAGATATAGTAATCAGATGGGGTGAATGCTTTTGAGTCATAGAGTGGTTGTTACCGGTATGGGCGTGATGACAGCGCTTGGCAAAGATCTGGAGACATTCTGGAACAGCTTGATGAGCGGTAAGTCCGGGGTTTCTACGATCGAATCCTTCGATGTGAGCGAATATCCGACACGGATCGCGGCTTCGATTAAAGATTTTGATCCGGAAGAGTTGTTCGGCCGCAAGGAGGCCCGCAAGATGGACCGTTTTGTACAATTTGCGCTCGCGGCAGGACAGATGGCGCTGAATGACAGCGGGTTGGTTGTTGGCGAGAATATTGAAGCCGAGAGAATGGGCGTATCCGTCGGTTCGGGTATTGGCGGACTTGGCACCTGGGAAGATCAGCATAACCTACTGCTTGAAAAAGGTCCTAAGCGCGTCAGCCCGTTCTTTATTCCGATGATGATCGCCAATATGGGTTCGGGGCAGCTGTCCATCAGCCTTGGAGCAAAGGGTCCAAATACAACGCAGGTTACCGCCTGCGCGACGGGTAGCCACGCCATCGGCGATTCGCTGCGTATCATCCAGCGCGGCGATGCGGACGCCATGATCTGCGGCGGTGCGGAAGCGACCATCCGTCCGACGGGCATGGCAGGCTTCTGTGCGATGAAAGCGATGTCCACGCGCAATGACGAACCGGAAAAGGCGAGCCGTCCGTTCGACACGGACAGAGACGGCTTCGTTATGGGTGAAGGCGCCGGCATCCTGGTGCTGGAATCTCTGGAGCATGCGCTTCAGCGGGGCGCCCGGATTTATGCCGAGGTTATCGGCTACGGCTTGAGCGGCGATGCCCATCATATGACCGAACCCGATCCGGACGGCGCGGCGCGCTGCATGAAGATGGCGATTCGCGATGCAGGCATCAAGCCCGAGGAAATTGACTATATTAACGCGCATGGCACCTCGACTCCTGTAGGGGACAAGTCGGAGACGGCGGCGATCAAGATGGCGCTGGGAGACCATGCGTACAAGGTGCCGATCAGCTCCACGAAATCCATGACAGGGCACCTGCTTGGTGCAGCTGGCGGAGTGGAAGCGATTATTTGCGGACTTTCCCTTCAGAATAACATGATTGCTCCAACAATCAATTTGGACAACCAGGACCCCGAATGCGATCTCGACTATGTTCCGAATAAGCCTCGTGAAGCCGAGCTGAACATCGCCATGTCGAATTCATTTGGATTCGGAGGACATAACGCGACTGTTATTTTGAAAAAATACAATCAGTAAGGAGACCGTGCGATGAATGGGGACCTGAAGCAATTACAAAGTCAACTTCATATTCAATTCCACGATTCTCTGCTGCTGAAGCAGGCTTTTACCCATGCGTCCTATGTCAATGAACACCGTTTCAATCAGCACCAGGACAATGAACGTCTTGAATTCTTGGGCGACGCTGTCCTGGAGCTGACGGTTTCCGAATATTTATATAATCTGCTTCCGGACCGGCCGGAAGGTGAGCTAACCAAGCTGCGGGCTGCTATCGTCTGCGAGCCCTCGCTGGTCAAGTTCGCTGAGAACCTTGGCTTTGGCCGTTACGTGCTGCTTGGCAAAGGCGAAGAGCTGACTGGAGGGCGAACCCGGCCCGCCCTGCTGGCCGATGTGTTCGAATCCTTCGTGGGAGCGCTTTATCTAGATCAAGGGCTCGAAACGGCACGGAAGTTTTTGGATAACCACGTGTTCCCGCTGGTAGAGAGGGATGGGAAGCTGCAAATGCAGATGACCGACTTCAAGACCGAGCTTCAGGAATTGATTCAGCATCACGGCATGGGCACCTTGGAGTATCGGATTATCGAGGAACGGGGACCGGCACACGAACGCGAATTCGTCTCCGAAGTAAGTATGGCCAGCCGTACGCTTGGCCAGGGAAGCGGGCGCTCGAAGAAGGAAGCGGAGCAGCATGCTGCGGCAGCCGCGCTGCTGCGCCTGAAAGAGGGCGGCGCCTGACAGAATGGAGTTCCCGAAGTATTACGGGTAAAAGCAGAAGAGCAGCAAAGGTTTGATTCCGGCGGACAACCGGGCATCGGACCTTTGCCGCTCTTTTTTTAAATTTTACGATAATGTCCATGAACTCAAGAATAACAGTTGTAAACGAACGGGTAAGTGTTAATTTGTGTATTGACAAGAATTTTAGAAGAGTCTAACATGAACATGTAATAAATGAGATTAACTTCCATTACAAGATTGTTAGTATTGGGGTGTTTGGATGCCTGAGACTGAATTCGAATACCAAGAGAAGATTAGAAGACTTGTAGTCAAGATTGTGAAGCACTACCGGGGCAGGGGTCCGGAGAATGTGAAGGTTAAGCTGGAGGGCAATCAATTAATCACTATTGAGATTAGGGGAATTCTCTCGAGCCTATCCGAGATTTTAGTAAAAGAAGGTGCTGTCGATCTCGTTGCGGAATATTGGAAAGTCCTAAAGCCTTATTTGGAAAAAGAATTTATGGCCGAAATGATAGAAACGCTTGGCAGTCCGTTTACATATACTTGGAAGATTTACGAGCTGTGTCCAAGCGGCCAGGCAATTATGATTCAATTGAATAAATCGGTTTGATTGAAGAGAAAGGGCGCCAGCTTCTTCGCTTTTTAATAAGCCAGTACACGGTGTATTTTTCTATTTATACTTTGTATTGGCTTATTTTTTGTTGTGCTATTTGTGCAAAAAATCACATAAAAAGGTGGTTATTCAATGACGAACAAAGTACTGACAATATGCCCGTATTGCGGCAGCGGTTGTCACATGAATTTGCTGGTTGAAGATGGGAAGGTCGTGGGGGCCGAGCCTGCGGATGGAAGAACAAATGAAGGGAACTTGTGCCTGAAGGGCCATTATGGCTGGGATTTTCTGAATGATCCGCAGATTCTGACCGCGCGCCTCCGCAAGCCCATGATTCGCAAAGAAGGGGTTCTGCGAGAGGTTTCTTGGGAGGAGGCCATCCAATTTACAGCAGAGAAGCTGACGGCGATTAAAGAAAAATATGGTCCGGATGCCATCATGGGCACAGGCTCAGCCAGAGGACCAGGCAATGAGGCTAACTATGTGATGCAAAAATTCATGCGGGCGGTGATCGGCACCAATAATATTGACCACTGTGCCAGAGTGTGCCATGGTCCGTCTGTTGCCGGGTTGACCTATTCGCTGGGTGACGGGGCCATGTCGAATTCTATTCCGGAAATAGAGGATGCGGATCTGCTCTTTATTTTTGGCTATAATCCCGCAGTCACGCACCCGATTGTAGCCAGAAGAATCGTCAAAGCGAAGGAGAAAGGCGCTACCATTATCGTATCCGATCCACGGAAGACAGAATTGGCTAGAATTGCGGATACCTGGCTCCCGCTTAAAGGCGGGACAAACATGGCACTTGTCAATGCATTTGGCAATGTGCTCATAGAGGAAGAGTTATATGATAAGGATTATGCAGCCAACTATGTGGAAGGATTTGCTGAATACAAGGAAAGTGTGAAAAAGTATACGCCTGAATATGCCGAAAGCATCACCGGTGTAAAAGCAGATGACATTCGCAAGGTGATGCGGCAGTATGCCAAATCAAATAAAGCGATGATTCTGTACGGCATGGGAGTATGCCAATTCGCTCAGGCGGTTGACGTAGTCAGAGGACTTGCCTCGCTGGCACTGCTGACCGGCAATTTCGGCAGACCCGGTGTCGGCATTGGACCGGTTCGCGGTCAGAACAACGTACAGGGCTCGTGCGACATGGGGGCATTGCCAAATGTATATCCGGGCTACCAATCGGTTACCGATCCCAAAATACGCAAAAAGTTCGAGAAGGCCTGGGGCGTCATGCTGCCGGATAAAATCGGTTACCACTTAACGGAAATTCCCCATCTGGTATTGAAGGAAGATAAGGTGAAGGCCTATTACATTTTTGGCGAAGATCCGGTACAGAGTGATCCGAATGCGGCCGAAGTGAGGGAAACGCTGGAGAAGATGGAGTTTGTCATTGTACAGGATATCTTCATGAACAAGACGGCGCTGCATGCGGATGTCGTTCTGCCCGCCACCTCCTGGGGCGAACATGATGGTGTGTATTCGTCGGCCGACCGCGGATTTCAGCGGATTAGAAAAGCCGTAGATCCTCCAGGGGATGTAAAACCGGATTGGCAGATTATCACTGAACTGGCAACGGCAATGGGCTACCCGATGTCCTACCGGGATACGGAAGAGATCTGGGACGAGATGAGAGCCCTTAGTCCGAAATTTGCGGGAGCAAGCTATAAGAAGATGGAGGAGCAGGGCGGCGTTCAGTGGCCTTGCCCAACCGAAGATCATCCGGGTACACCGTATTTATATGAGGGTAACCGCTTTTCGACGCCTAACGGCAAGGGGCGGCTGTTCGCCTGTGAATGGAGAGCTCCGCTCGAACAGCCGGATCAGGAATATCCGTTAACGCTGTCGACTGTCCGTGAGGTCGGACATTATTCCGTCCGCACCATGACCGGGAACTGCCGCGCCCTTAGTAAATTGTCCGATGAACCCGGTTATATCCAGATTAGTCCCGGGGATGCTTCGAGCCTCGGCATTGAAGACGGCCAGCTTGTGAGAATTATCTCCCGGCGGGGAAGGATTGTCGCCAGAGCACAAATCAGCGACCGGGTTAAAACAGGCGCCACCTATATGACCTATCATTTCTGGATTGGCGCTTGCAACGAACTGACCGGCGATGCCTTGGACCCCATCTCTAAGACGCCGGAATACAAATACTGCGCGATTCGCCTGGAGCGGATTCCGGATCAGCTTCGGGCCGAACAGAAGGTGCGGGAGCAGTATGAGTCGCTTAGAAAGCAGATGCATGTGGGGGCGGGTCAGGCATGAAGAAGGAACGGCCCAATTCGTTCGTCATTGCCGAAGCCGGCAAATGCATAGGCTGTAAAGCGTGCGAACTGGCCTGCTTCGCCGTGCATAACCGTGATAACGGGGTGGCTGCTGCGGTAGGTACGGTCACCGTGCCGGTCATTCCAAGGCTGCATGTCATCCGCACGGACAGCTTCACGATGCCTGTTCAGTGCCGGCATTGCGAGAACGCGCCTTGCGCCGGCGTCTGTCCGGTACAAGCGATCGTCCAAGAGGAAGGCGCTATTACCATCAATGAGGATCGCTGTATAGGCTGCAAAGCTTGCGCCATGGCTTGCCCTTTTGGAGCGATCAGCCTGTATAAGGCGTACAGCAGCGGCCAGGAGCATAAGCAGCCGCACTTAAGGGAACGGCTGGACGGCCGGTTGGAACGGAAAACGAGAGTCATCGCTTATAAATGCGATTTATGCCATGATATCACCCATTCCGGGAATATCGCTTCTGGAGAGAGTGCAGCAGCCGCTGTGAATAATAGCGGGAGCCCGTCTGAAGGCGGAGGCGAGCCGGTTCCCGCTTGCGTCTCGGTCTGTCCGGAACAAGCGCTGATGCTTGTCAGTCCGAGCCTCGGGGAATCCAGATCGCGGAAAGCGGCAGGGCTGAGATTATGACAAACCTAATCATAGAAAAGAAGGGTTCATCAGTGACGTCAAACATCGATCCGATTATTCATATTGACGAAGAACTATGCACCGGGTGCAGGCGCTGCGCGGCGGTATGCCCTGTGGATGCCATTATCGGGGAAGCGGGTACACCCCAAAGAATTGATGCGCACCGCTGCGTCGTTTGCGGGCAATGTGTACAGACATGTGCCGCTTATGCGGCGGAAGGTGAACCTTCCCTGACTTCCCGTGCAGAGAAGCTGCGGCAAAGAGGTCAGCTGTCCAGTGTGCGTGAACCATTATTTGCCGCCTATTCGACCGGACATGCATTAGAGCTAAAGGAAGCGCTGGCCGATCCGAAGCGGTATAAGGTCGTGCAATGCGCTCCGGTTATCCGCGTGTCGCTGGCGGAGGAATTCGGCCTGCCCTTTGGCACATTAACGCCGGGCAAGATGGCGGCGGCATTAAGACTGCTGAATTTCGACAGGGTATATGATACAAATTTCGGAGCTGATGTCACGATTATGGAAGAAGGCAGTGAATTAATAGGCAGAGTCATGTCAGGCGAGCGGCTGCCCATGTTCACCTCCTGCTGCCCAGCTTGGGTCAAGCATGCGGAGACGGCTGCGCCGCATGTGCTGGAGCATCTGTCGAGCTGCAAGTCGCCGATGCAAATGGTAGGGGCATTGGCTAAGACCTACAGTGCCGAATTGGATGGGGTTGCCCCAGCCGATATTCTCAGTGTGGCGGGCATGCCCTGTACTTGCAAGAAATTTGAAGCCGGCAGGGATGAGATGAATGTCGACGGGCTTCGTGAAGTGGATAGGGTCATTACAACGAGGGAACTTGCCCAGTTAATCAAGGATAAGGGCATTGATTTCATGAATCTGCCCGACGAACCGTTTGACTCGCCGCTCGGCAAATATTCCGGAGCAGGGACCATCTTTGGCGCCACCGGAGGAGTCATGGAAGCGGCGATCCGAACAGGGTATGAGCTGATAACGCACGAATCCATCCCGAACCTCCAGCTTGATTTTATCAGAGGGGATGAAGGAATTCGTACGGCTACGGTTCAGATTGGAGATTTGGAACTGAAGGTGGCCGTGGTCGCCGGGCTTAAATATGTCTCATCCATTTTGGAACAAGTGTCCGAAGGCACCTGCCCCTATCATTTTATCGAAGTGATGGCTTGTCCCGAAGGTTGCGTCAGCGGCGGCGGCCAGCCGAAGCTTCTGCTGGAGACGCAGCGAAAGGCCGCTTATCAGGCCCGAAAGAGCTCAATTTACCGTCATGATTCCAATCAGAAGGTCCGCAAGTCGCATGAGAATCCGGCAATTATTAAATTATACAAAGACTTTTTAGGTGAGCCTTTAGGTCATACTTCACATCATTTGCTGCATACCAAATTCTTTTCCAGAAGTGTTAAGGGGGAATTGAAATGAACAGTTTCGTAGTTGCTGATCCTGATAAATGTATTGGATGTCATACTTGTGAAGCAGCCTGTGTCGTTGCGCATTCGGGAAACCGTCTGTTTGAGCAGGAAGAAAGCGAGATTGCCTTTTATCCGCGTCTGAGCGTAATCGAAACGAACGAAGTTACTGCCCCTGTGCAGTGCAGACATTGTGAGGATGCGCCTTGCGCGAATGTGTGCCCGAACGGTTCGATTACGAACAAAGAGCATAGCATTTTTATTAACCAGGATACATGTATTGGCTGTAAGACCTGTATGGTGGTCTGCCCCTATGGTGCAATTCAGATGGTTACTGCGTATCGGGATGGTCAGAAGCAGCTGCAGTCCGGCCTGCGGTCAAATACTGCGGGCGTGCTAAGCCGGAAGGAAAGAATCGTTGCGCAGAAGTGTGATCTCTGTGAAGAAAGCGGCAATGGACCGGAATGTGTACGGGTATGCCCGACGAGTGCGCTCCGGTTCATTGACCCGAGTCAAATCGAAGAGTCGGCTTCCCGGAAAAGAACGGCCAGTGCACAGCTGCTGCAGCCGTTTGGCGATTTATCCGGCTATTGAGCATGTTGAATTTTCATCCAAGTGTTCAGTCACAAAATGCAGAAAGCAAGGTGAATCCTTTGTCCGATCCTTTGGTTGACTCCTTTGGCCGTGTACATAATTATGTGCGGCTATCGATTACAGACCGCTGCAATCTTGGCTGTCAGTATTGCAGACCGGGGAACAGAGCGGAATATACTTCGCAGACGGACCTGCTTACTTTTGACGAGATGGTTGACATCGTAAATGTACTCGCTGAGATGGGTGTCACTAAGGTGAGGATTACCGGCGGAGAACCGCTGCTTCGGCCCCGTCTGGAAGAGCTTGTGGCCAAGCTTGGCGCCATATCAGGTATCAGACGCATCGGGCTGACCACCAACGGCCTGCTGCTGGCGTCCAAGGCTCGGGCACTCCGCCTGGCGGGGCTGACCGATGTGAACATCAGTCTGGATTCCCTCCTGCCGGAGCGGTACGCCCAGATCACTCGCGGCGGTAATCTTAGCCGGGTATTAGACGCCATTGAAGCCTGCTTTGAAGCCGGATTCGAGACGCTGAAGCTTAATGTAGTGCTTATGCAAGGCGTGAACGACGACGAAATCGAGTCTTTTTTGCGGTTGACACTGAACTATCCGCTGCAAATCCGCTTTATCGAATATATGCCTGTCGGCATGCAGGCAGAGGGCTGGAAAGCGAAATATATGCCGCTGGAAGGAATACTGGCGCAATGTGCCAAGAGGGAATGGAACGCGAGCCTGGTTGAGCCTGGTGACAGTCTGGCGAATCTATCCTTTTGCGGAGATGCTGACGATGCGGGGCCGGCCAAGTATTACCGGATTTCCGGAGCTGCCGGAGAATTCGGCCTGATTAATCCGGTGAGCGATCATTTCTGCATGGGCTGCAACCGGCTGCGCATTACGGCTAACGGATATGTTAAGCCCTGCCTCTATTGGAACGACGAGTGGGATCTCAAGCCGTTTATCGGAAATGCCGAGATGCTTAGACAAGTATTCCGGCAATCGCTCGAAGCCAAACCGCAGCGGCATGAGATGATCGTTCAGCCGAGCCACAAGCCTTCCCAGCACGTAATGCGGCGTCAGATGTCCCAGATTGGCGGGTGAAAGCTAAAATGAGTCATGAATCAAGCTTCCGCATGGAACAGGACTCGCTTGGCTGTGCTTCAGTACCAGAGGATGCCTATTATGGCATTCATACCTTGCGGGCACGGGATAATTTTGCCGTCAGCGGCCGTCCGGCTCATCAGCAGCTCATGCGGGCAATGGTGCTGGTTAAGAAAGCCGCCGCTAAAGTAAACGGCCGGAATGGGGACATTCCGGAGTCTGCCGCCGAGGCGATTCAGTTGTCCTGCGATGATATTTTGGCAGGTCTGCTGGATGATCATTTTATCGTCGATGCCTATCAGGGCGGAGCGGGAACCAGCACCAACATGAATGTAAACGAGATGATCGCTAACCGGGCCATCGAGCGGCTTGGCGGAACCAAAGGGGATTACCGGCTGATCCATCCGATTGACCACGTAAATCTGTATCAGTCCACGAACGACGTCTATCCGACGGCTCTGCGCATCGCTGTCATCTCGCTGCTGCGTGTGCTGAGTGAAGAGTTCTCTTCGCTTCAGGAAGCGCTGCAGGAGAAGGAACGGCAGTATGCGGATGTGTTAAGGCTGGGCCGGACGCAGCTTATGGACGCGCTGCCGATCATGGCCGGGCAGAGCTTCGGCGCATACGCCAAGGCGGTAGCCCGTGACCGGTGGCGGCTGTATAAAGCGGAGGAGCGGCTGCGGGAGATCAATATCGGCGGCACGGCTGTCGGCACAGGGATGAACGCGCCGCTTACGTACGCTTATGCCATGGCGGAGGAGCTGCGGGAAATGACCGGGCTCGGGTTATGCCGCAGTGATTTTCCGATGGATGCCACGCAGAATATGGATGTATTCGTAGAGACTTCGGGCCTGCTCAAAGCGGCGGCAGTGAATCTGCTGAAAATATCGGGTGATTTCCGGCTGCTCAATTCCGGACCATCCGGCGGCATCGGCGAATATAAGCTGCCGGCTGTGCAAGTCGGCTCTTCCATCATGCCCGGTAAGGTCAATCCCGTCATCGCCGAAATGGCCGGGTCCGTCGC
>NZ_ASSD01000101.1 GCF_000520715.1 Paenibacillus zanthoxyli JH29 | reverse complement strand
AGGTCATGGGGTAGCCGACGATATTATGGCTGCGGTCAGCGGGGCGGATCTGATGAATATGACGCCGCTGCAGGCCATGCAATTGCTGAACGATTTGAAAATGAAGATCAAAAAGAAATAGAGGGAAACCGAATCGGAGGTGAACGTAAATGGCCAAAATCCATGTGCTGGACGAGCATATCGCCAACCAGATTGCCGCCGGGGAGGTCGTAGAGCGGCCGGCTTCGGTGGTGAAAGAGCTTGTGGAGAACGCCATTGACGCGGGCAGCACCCGGATCGAAGTCGCTGTGGAGGAAGGCGGACTGCAGAGCATCCGGGTCAAGGATAACGGATCGGGCATTGAAGCGGAGGATTGCGAGACTGCCTTTTACCGCCATGCAACGAGTAAAATTGCGAACGGCCGGGATTTGTTTCAGATCACCAGTCTCGGTTTCCGGGGCGAGGCGCTGCCCAGTATCGCCGCCGTGGCTAAAGTTTCCTTGCTGACCGCGAGCTCTGACGACGGCAGGGGACGGCTGCTTGAGATCGAGGGCGGCAAACTGACGGTGAATGAAGATGCCGCCCGCAGCCGGGGGACAGAGATGAATGTCAGGGAGCTATTTTACAACACCCCGGCAAGGCTGAAATACATGAAGAGCATCCAGACCGAACTGGGCCATATTTCCGACGCCATGTACAGGATGGCGCTCGCCCATCCAGGGATTTCATTCACACTGCATCATAACGGCAACCAGCTGCTGCATACGCTGGGGAACGGCGATATGCTTCAAGTCATTGCCGCCGTTTACGGAACTTCGGCAGCGAAAGCCATGCTGCCCGTACAGGCGGAAGATCCGGACTACCGGATTTCAGGGCTTGTCAGCCGCCCGGAATGGACGCGGTCCAACCGTAACGCGGTCACGACGATTGTGGGCGGCCGTTATATTCGCAGCAACGGGTTGAATGCGGCCATTATGCGCGCCTATCACACGCTGTTGCCGATTAACCGCTATCCGCTGCTCGTGCTGAAGCTGGACATGCACCCTTCGCTGGTGGACGTCAACGTGCACCCGGCGAAATTGGAGGTGCGGTTCAGCAAGGAGACCGAGCTGTATCAGTTCGTGGAGCAGGAAATCCGCAAGGTTCTGCTCGGTGAGAATTTAATTCCGCGCCCTGGTAGAGAACCAATCGGGCCCAAAGGCAGCACTTCATTCATTCAGGAGCAATTTGCCTTTCCGAAGGCTGCGCCGAATTCCTCGGCCGCGGACGGAATGCCGAAGACAAGCCCGGACCAGCTTGGGTTTACAGCAACAGCGGGAGCAGGCGAAACTCCGGGTAACCGGGCAGGCAGGACGGTTCCAGAAGACAGTCCGGGACAAGGGGGCGCCCGGCGCGGCCAAAGTCCATATTCCGGCCCTTTGGCAGGCGTTGCTGATGCGGCCTCCTTCCCGTCTGCTCCCTATGAAGCGGATGGTTCGTCCATGACGCGCGGGGGAGGCCGGGATGCCGTTTATCCGGACCGTCCGGCTTCGGAGGCCCAGCTGCGCGACGGAGCCCCATACGGTGGAGGATACCGCTCCGATTCCAGAACAGCTTCACGTCCGGCTCAGGCTTTGCCGGGAACCGAAGAGCTGTGGGCTCCTGCCGGAAGCGGGAATACGGGCCTGCCACCATTTCCCGAGCTGACTTATATCGGCCAGCATCACGGAACTTACATTATCGCCCAGAACGATGAAGGGCTGTATTTGATCGACCAGCACGCGGCTCACGAGCGCATCAATTACGAATTCTATTACGAGAAGTTCGGCCGCCCGGCGGAAGCCTCACAGGAGCTGCTGCTGCCGATTACGCTGGAGTTTACTCCGGCGGAGAGCAGGCTGCTTGCTGAGCGCTTGCAGTGGTTCGAGCAGGCCGGCGTCTACTTGGAGCCTTTCGGCGGCCAGACGTTTCTGGTGCGTTCGCATCCCTACTGGTTCCCGAAAGGGGATGAGAAAGAGATTATTGAGGAAATGGCGGAATGGGTGCTGGGCGAAAAGAGCATCGACCTCGCCAAGCTGCGGGAAGCATCATCCATCCTATGCTCCTGCAAAGCATCGATTAAGGCGAACCAGAAGCTGACGGAGCAGGAAGTGGAGAGTCTGCTTTCCCGGTTGTCGGCCTGCCGGCAGCCTTATACCTGCCCGCACGGAAGACCGATTGTCATTTCTTTTTCGGCATACGATCTGGAGAAGCTCTTCAAAAGGGTAATGTGATAAATAGTGAATGACATTAATTATAATTACGAAGATTAAGTATATGGAGGCACCATGATTATAACTACGGGCGACCGCCCGCTAACCGAGGTTGCCGCGCGTGCCGAGAGGCTGGCGGAACGCCTCGGTGTTCCCTACGTACAGCGCGGCAACCTATCCATGAATAAACTCTTCTCGCATTATGGCGGCGGCGAGGTGCTCGTTGTGCTGCTGGAGGGAGTAAGACTGCTGCGGCCGGACCGTCCGCAGCTTCAGTTTCATCCCAGCATGGGATTTGTACGCGCCAAGCGGGTATTGAAGGGCGAAGGCGACCCGATGCTGGATTCGGCGGGAATGGCTCCCGGCGACAGTGTGCTGGACTGCACGGCGGGACTGGGCTCGGACGCTCTGCTGTTTGCGGTGCGCGGAGGAGAACGGTCCCGCGTTACCGCGCTGGAGAGTTCCCTGCCGCTCTACGCCCTGCTGGCAGAAGGGATGGCTAATTACACTTCCGGAATAGAGGAAGTGGACGCCGCGCTGCGCCGGATCAATGTTGTTCACAGCGATCATAAGAGCTACCTGGCGAGCCTCCCGGACGGCAGCGTGGATATCGTCTATTTCGATCCGATGTTCCGCGAGCCTCTGGAGGATTCGGCGGCAATTTCTCCGCTTCGCGGATACGCCAACAGCGCCTCGCTGTCCCGGGAAAGCGTGCTTGCAGCGGCTCGGGTTGCGCGCAAAACGGTGGTGCTGAAAGAGAAAAGAGGCAGCGGCGAGTTCAGCCGGCTCGGGTTTGAAGAATTGCTTCGCCCGGGGGCCAAAACATCGTACGGGGTGATCCGAATTGACCAATGAAGCTAAACCGAAGGTGCTGGTGCTGCTCGGCCCTACCGCTGTCGGCAAGACACGACTCAGCCTTACGATCGCCAAGGCATTCAACGCGGAAATTATATCCGGCGATTCGATGCAGGTATACCGCGGCATGGATATCGGAACGGCCAAGATCAAGCCGTCCGAGATGGAGGGCATCCCCCATCATCTGATTGATATTCACGATCCGCTGGAGCCTTACTCGGTCGCCGAATTTCAGAATGAGGGCCGCAGACTGATCCGCGAGATTTCCGCCAAGGGCAAGCTGCCGTTCATAGTTGGAGGTACGGGCCTTTACATTGAATCTCTCTGCTACGGTTTTCGCTTCTCCGAGGCGGTCGCTGACGAGGCCTTCCGCACGGAAATGGACCGTTATGCGGAGGAACATGGCGCGCTGGCCCTCCACGCGAAATTAGCCGAAGTGGACCCGGCCAGCGCGGCCCGGCTGCATTCGAATGACCGGCGGAGAATTATCCGCGCGCTCGAGATTTACCGGCAGACCGATACGCCGCTGTCCGAGTCTCCGGCAGCCCAGAAACCGGAGTCTCCCTATGACCTTTGCCTCGTCGGTTTGACAATGGACAGGCAAATACTATATAAACGTATTGAAGAGCGAATCGACGAAATGCTGGCGGAAGGGCTGGTCGAAGAGGTTAGGGGGCTGATGGATCGGGGCTGCGGCAGGAACCTCATTTCCATGCAAGGGCTCGGCTACAAGGAGATCGCCGCCTATCTTGAGGGAGAGATGACACTAGAAGAATCGGTGGTGCTTCTTAAGCGGGATACGCGCCGTTTCGCCAAAAGACAGCTGTCATGGTTTCGCCATATGAAGGATATTCAGTGGATCGATGTTACGGGCAGCGGAAACTTTTCTGAGAATTTCTCGAAAATACATGCTATAATAGCAGGAAAGTTTCTTTCAGGTCTTGAATATACTTCTGAACAATCTAATTGAGCCATTGGGGGTACGGCATATGAACAAGTCCATTAACATCCAAGATACGTTCTTGAACCAACTTCGGAAAGAAAATATCCCTGCTACAGTATATTTAACCAACGGCTTTCAAATCCGGGGAATCATTAAAGCGTTTGACAATTTCACGATCGTGATCGACAGCGACGGGCGCCAGCAAATGGTGTACAAGCATGCGATCTCAACATTTACTCCGCAGCGCAGCGTATCCTTGATGCAGGACAACGCTACCGAAGAATAATTTCCGCAGCCGAGGGCTTATGCCAATACCGCCAGATTGTGTTCGAAGCGAAACCTTTTTGCTTATGATTCGTTTGAATAGAGGGTGAGAGAGCAACCTGAATAAGGTTGTTCTTTTCATTCCGAGACAAATAAAACTTATGACCTTTTATAGGGGAGTAGGAGGCAACATGTCGAACGACGAAATCCTTCGGTCGAACCGCCACAGAAAAGGGGGAGGCGGACAACCGCCCAAGCCGAAAAAGAAGAAAAGGCTGACCCGTAAGCGCGTCTTTTGGACGCTGTTTTTTACAACGGCTTTAGCCATCTTTTGCGCGCTTGGCGGTTACCTGTTCATCACGATCAACGGGGAGAAGCTGCTTAATGAGAATCAGGGTAAGCTGACGGTCAATCCAACAACCAAGATTTACGACCGGAACGCGAATCTGATGGGTGAACTGTCATTAGAAAAGAGCGAACCCGTCGATAGTGACCAAATTCCAAAGATTATCAAGGAAGCATTTGTCGCGACGGAGGACAGACGGTTTTATGAGCATAGCGGGGTCGATCTGTGGTCGATCGGACGGGCGGCCGTTAAGGACGTTGTCGCTCGCAGCATGGTGGAGGGTGGCAGCACGATTACGCAGCAGTTGGCCAAGAACATCTTTTTAACCCGGGACAAAACGTTCTTCCGTAAGGCTACGGAAATGTCCATCGCTATGGCGCTGGAGCGTCATAGGTCGAAGGATGAGATCATTACGATGTATCTGAACCGGATTAACTTTGGCGGCACCATCTACGGCATCAAGGCCGCGTCCGAGCACTATTTCGGGCAAAGCGACCTGAGCAAGCTGAAGCTGTGGCAGATCGCGACGCTGGCGGCGATGCCGAAGGGTCCTTCCCGTTACAACCCTCTTCGTAACCCCGAGCTTTCCAAGGAACGCAGAGCGGTAGTGCTTCAACTGATGAATGAACAGGGGTATATTACCCAAGAGGAAATGAATCAAGCGAAGGATATTAATTACAACTATAAGCCGCCGGCGAAGCAGCAGAAATATCAGGCTTTTATCGATTATGCGATCGACGAGGCTCAGGACAAATTCGGTCTTTCCGAAGACGATCTCAATATTGGCGGTTACAAAATCTACACGACCATGGACAAAGATGCGCAGCAGACGGTCGAGGACGCATTTGCCGACAGCGACAATTTTGAAAAAAGCGTCGACAGCGAGCCGGTCCAAGGCTCAATGGTCATTATCAACCAGGAGAACGGCAGTATTGTCGCTCTTCTCGGGGGACGCAATTACGAGAAAAAGGGGTACAGCCGCATTACCAACAGCCGGCGGTCTCCGGGCTCTTCGATTAAGCCGATCGTATCTTATGCTCCGGCGATCGAATCGGACCAATTCTCGATGAACTCGCAGATCAGCAACGCCAAGCAGTGCTTTGGCGATTACTGTCCGACCAATCTGCACGGTTATTCGTCATCCATCAGCATGACCGAAGCACTGACGAAATCGGAGAATATCCCCGCCGTATGGCTCCTTAACGAGATCGGGGTGAAAACGGGCTTCAATTTTGCCAAAAAAATGGGCATCGGTCTGGAGGATGACGACAAAAACCTGTCGCTCGCGCTGGGCGGCATGTCCAAAGGCACAAATACGCTGGAGATGGCCCAGGCCTATACCGCGTTCGCCAATGGCGGTGAATTGAGGCAGGCATATGTGATCAAATCCATTAAGGACAGCACAGGAGAAACCGTCTATAAAGCGAACACGAACGCCGAACGCGTCATGAAGGAAAGCACCGCTTACCAGATGACTGAGATGATGCAGGAGGTCGTGCAGAGCGGTACCGGCAGAAAAGCGAGAATCGACCGTCCGGTTGCGGGTAAGACCGGAACGACCCAGAGCGGTTACAGAGGCGTTGAATCCAACCGCGACGTCTGGTTCGTCGGCTACACGCCGGAGCTTACGGCAGCGGTCTGGATGGGATATGACAATCCCGATCGTCAGCATCTGCTCAAGCACAGCAGTCCGCTGGCTGCCGCATTCTGGGGCAAGGTAATGCAGGAGGTCGTGAAGAATTATCCGGAGAAATCGTTCCCGAGACCGGATAATGTCGATATTCCCACACCTTCCGAATCGCCAGTGGTTCAAAATGGGCCAGCCAGCGGGTTAACCGCCCAATATGATTCACAGACGGGAACCGTCAATCTGGCATGGACGCCTGTCGATACTCCGGGTGCGGAGTACCGGGTCTACCGCAAAGAGACATCGGAAGCGGATTTCAGTCCGCTGATCAATACGCTGACGCCTAATGCTGCTGATCTAAGCGCCATGGCCGGTCTTACCTATGAGTACTATGTGAGGGTATATTATCCGGATCAGGGATTAGAAAGCGATCCTTCCAATATCGCATCGGTGCTGATAGAGGGGGCTGAACCGTCACCGTCGGCTGAACCGTCGCCATCAGTTATTCCTGAGCTGCCGACGGCTACGCCTGAGGGTGGCGGCGACAACAGTACCGGCGGCAGTTCAGCCGAACCGAGCCCGGATAACGGAACTGGCGGGAATGGCAACGGAAACGGCAACGGTAATGGTAATGGAAATGGCAACGGGAATGGCAATAACGGCGGTAACTCGGACGCTCCGGTGCAGCCGAGCCCTTCGCCGTCACCATCTCTTGCCCCGCCCGCAAGTCCTGCGGACGCAGCCGTACCTAGAGATGGCAGCGATCCGGCTGCCGCCCTAGGAGACGGACCGGTGAACGAAGCAGTTCCGGCGCAATAGCGCGGATTTTGCTTTAAATTAACGCCGCTCAGGCAGTCTTGACCCTCCGTCAGTGACGGTTGGTCCGGCCTGTCTGAGCTTTTCTTTTTTACAGCTTAAGGTTTTGAGTGCGACTCCTAAATGTGGTAAGCTGAAGACACCATAATGGAAAGGGTTATTATATGAAACGTAAATTCGGAGACCGGGCCAACTGGCGCCGGATTACGCGCCGCGGGTTTGCCTGCCGCTATATGGAAAGCCGGGAATTCAGCGGATACATCACCCTTTACACGATTTACGGATTGAAGGAGCCGCTCTGGAAAAGCTATGGCCGGCATACATACCGCATTGCGGACAAGGGCTATTCGTGGCTGCAGTATTATCCAAAGGACAGTCATTATATTGTTACGGCGATGTTCGATGAAAGGCAAAATATTATCCAGTGGTATATCGACACCTGCAAGGTTCAAGGGGTAACAGATCAGGGGGTGCCCTGGTTTGACGATCTGTACCTGGATGTAGTGGTGCTGTGGAACGGAGAAGTGTTCTTACTGGATGAAGATGAGCTTGAAGAGGCGCTTGAGCGGGGAGATATTTCAGACAGCGATTACAATTTAGCCTGGAATACCGCCAGAAGGATCATGCAAAGTATTGACGCGCACGCCTTTCCTTTTTTCACTCTATCTCTAAAGCATCGCTCCGAATTGTTTCATCACGGGGAATTCAGGAGGAAATTTTAGATGCAAAGGTATGCTCTAGACTCATCGCCGATTCGCAGCAGTGCGGCGGGCGGACAGAAATGGCGATTTAAGCGGATCATGGTGTTTACAGCTGCCGTTCTGCTGATTGTCGGTATGTTATGGAGCACTTATGTGTTGATCATCATCAATCAGGCGGAGACGACCTCCCCAATGAAGAAGGCGGATGTTGGCATTATTCTCGGTATGGCAATGTGGGGCGATGAGCCCAGTCCCGGGCTTAAGGAGCGGCTTGACTACGGGTTGAAGCTGTATAGACAGGGCTTTTTTTCTCGTTTTATCGTTAGCGGCGGGCTTGATAAACTAGGATATCAATATACGGAAGGTCAGGGAATGCGGAATTATCTGATTGCCGGGGGCGTGCCGGACAGCGCGATTGCCGTGGAGAACAAAGCGACGTCAACCTACGAGAACCTCCTGTTCAGCCAGAAAATTATGCAGCGGGAAAATTGGTCCACGGCGGTGGTGATCACCCATACCTTTCATGGCCGCAGAGCGCTTGAGGTGGCAGAATCACTTGGGTATTTGAGGCCTGAGCTCGGATTAACCGATTCGGAGACGATGTCGATGGCTAAGTATAAGACGAGGGAGATATTGGCCTACACGAAATGGAAGCTTCTACAGATCTTTAGTGCCCGTTAAGGGAAAATGCCGAATCTGCTAATAACGCCTGAACCTTGGGAATAGACTTGAGTAGAATACTCAGCCCTAAGTAATGAGGTGAACCCATGAATATACGCAGCGCTGCTTCAAGCGGGCGGGATGAAGGCAGACCATCGCGGCAAATCAATATCGTATTGCGTAATCACGAAACACCGGCTGTGAGCGGAACATCGGCGATCAGCGAATCGGCGTCTCCCAAAAGCAATGCCCAAATCGGTCTTTTCCAGGAGATCGGGGGAGAATTGGACGCGCTGGTAGGTCTGGACAACATTAAGGAGCTTGTATTCGAGATATACGCACTGCTTCAGGTTGCGCAAATGCGCAGTGAAGCGGGTCTGGCAAGCGGCGGCCAGGCTTATCACATGGTGTTTAAGGGGAACCCGGGTACCGGCAAGACGACGGTGGCGCGTATAGTCGCGAAATTGTTTCAGCGTATGGGTGTGTTGACCAAAGGACATCTTATCGAGGTGGAGCGGGCCGATCTTGTAGGCGAATATATCGGGCATACCGCGCAGAAGACCCGGGATCTCGTCAAAAAAGCGCTTGGCGGCATTCTGTTCATCGACGAGGCGTACAGCCTGGCTCGCGGCGGCGATAAGGATTTCGGCAAGGAAGCGATCGATACGCTTGTCAAATCGATGGAAGATCATCGCAGTCAGTTCGTGCTTATTCTGGCGGGATATTCCAGTGAGATCGATTATTTTCTCATGAGCAATCCGGGGCTGCCTTCGCGCTTTCCGATCCAGGTCGAGTTCCCGGATTATACGATCGACCAGCTTCTGCAAATCGCCGAGCTTATGGCGAAGGAGCGTGATTACATTTTGATGCCGCAGGCGATACTCAAGTTAAAGCAGCATTTGATGGTGGAGAAAGAGGAGAGCCCGCATGCCTTCAGCAATGCGCGTTATGTGCGCAACTCGATCGAAAAAGCAGTACGCAGTCAGGCCGTAAGGCTGCTCAATCAGTATGAACATAACAGTCCCGGCAAGCAGGAGCTGATGACCCTGCGAACCGAGGATTTCAAGCTGTAAATCAGGCTGCGGGAAACGAATCAGCTAAGAAGAAACGGCTGCGCCGCCCTAAAAGGGAAAGGTTCTCTTTCTAAGTACGCGATACAGTATCGTATAAGGCAGCCGTTTCTCGTAAAAATATAAGGACTATGATAGAGATGCGCTCAGTACATAAGTTCTTATATTCCGCAAAAGGAGAATGCACATGGCGACTATGACGCATGAGACAAATACAGAAATACAGGACCGGGCGATTCTGGTAAGCCTTGTGACCGATGAGGTCAAACGGACCGGGATTGATCCCGAGTATTCACTTCAGGAGCTGGTTCAGCTGGCGGAAACCGCCGGGGTTGAAGTGCTTGACGTGCTGCGCCAGAATAAGGAGACACCGGATTCAAAATGGTTCATCGGCAAAGGCAAGGTCGAGGAGCTTCGAATGGCTGCCGATGGGCTAGGCGCCAACACGGCGATTTTCGATCAGGAGCTGTCGGGTGCTCAGGTACGTAATCTGGAGGAAGCTCTAGACCTGAAGATCATTGACCGCACGCAGCTCATTCTGGACATTTTTGCCGGCCGGGCGAAGACCCGGGAGGGCATTATCCAGGTGGAACTGGCCCAGCTGTCTTACCTGCTGCCGCGCCTGTCGGGGCATGGCAAGAATCTGTCCCGGCTGGGCGGCGGCATCGGCACAAGAGGACCCGGGGAGAGCAAGCTGGAGACGGACCGCCGGCATATCCGGGACCGGATCGGCGAGCTGAAACGCCAGCTTGATGAAGTGGTGAAGACACGGAGTCTTCACCACGAGCGGCGGCGCAAGAGCGGAGTGGTTCAGGTGGCTCTTGTTGGCTATACGAATGCCGGGAAGTCCACGTTGCTCAAGCAGCTGACCGATGCGGACGTTTACATCGAGAACCAGTTGTTCGCTACGCTGGACCCGACATCCCGGCTGCTAGAGCTGCCTGGCGGAAAGAGCGTTGTGCTGACAGACACTGTTGGCTTTATCCAGAATCTCCCGCATGATCTGGTTGCCTCGTTCCGGGCGACGCTTGAGGAGGTTAACGAGGCCAATTTGGTGCTGCACGTAGTCGATGCCTCTTCCCCGATGCGGGAAGATCAAATAGAGGTTGTGGAGTCCATATTGGAGGACCTTGGCGCGGCTGAGAAGCCGCAGATTGTTCTGTTCAACAAGAGCGATCTTTGCCGGCCCGAACAGCTTGAGATGCTGCCTGGAGGTCCGGGCTTTATGAAGGTCAGTGCCTTTAATTCGGAGGATCTTGCCCGGATTGCAGACACCATTCAGAATGAGCTGGCCGGAGATACGCTCAGCTTCCGGATTCCGTCCAGCCGGGGCGATTTGACTTCCCTCCTGTATAGAGTGGGGGATGTGCTGGATCAGTCCTTCGAGGAGAACGATATCCTATACAGCGTGCGGGTGAACAAGGATGATTATGAAAAATGGGGATATTTGCTGACCGATTTCGTGGATCAGGCAGGCCGGGATTAATAGCAGTAAATTTGAACAGCGCTATAACTCGGTACATCCCTAGGGATTATTATCGCTTTATTAACAATAGCATCCTATTTTACAGATTTATAAGCGACAGCCTACTGCCGCTTACTGTTATGATCATGGGAAGTGTATGTAAGGAGAGACAGACGTAAATGGCAGTATTTGCAGAAGATATTTTACAAGCGGCGGAAGCGGCGGAAGCAGAGATTCAGGAAGCGGTCAGAACTCTTGACCGGATTGTGGATCTTAACCAGTGGAAAGTAATCGAAGCTTTTCAGAGCCACCAAGTCAGCGACTTCCACTTTGCCGGCTCAACGGGCTACGCCTATAATGACAGAGGCCGGGAGGTGCTGGATTTAGTATATGCGGATGTATTCGGTGCGGAAGCGGCGCTTGTGCGGCCTCATTTCGCTTCGGGAACGCATACGATCTCCACTGCGCTGTTCGGCGTACTCCGGCCGGGGGACGAACTGCTGTACATTACCGGGCGGCCTTACGATACTTTGCATAAGGTGATCGGCAAGCCGGGCGACGGGACAGGCTCTTTGGCGGATTTCGGCATCTCCTACCGGGAAACGGCGCTTACCAAAGAGGGAGAAGTTGACTGGGCCGAGGTTGCGCGGGCTTTGACGCCCGCGACGAAGGTAATTGGGATCCAGCGGTCCCGCGGTTATGACTGGCGCTCTTCTTTTACGGTGCAACAGATCGGGGAGATGACGGCCAAAGTTAAGGAAATGGCACCGGGCGCTGTCGTCTTCGTCGATAACTGCTACGGGGAATTTACCGAGGAAATGGAGCCAACCCAGGTCGGCGTCGATCTGATGGCAGGCTCCCTGATCAAAAACCCCGGAGGCGGGATCGCCGAGACCGGAGGATATATATGCGGCAGAAGGGATCTGGTGGAACTGGCGGCTTACCGGCTTACGGCGCCGGGCATCGGCGGCGAAGTCGGGGCAATGCTGGGGACGACACGGGGGCTTTATCAGGGGCTGTTCATGGCTCCTCACACGGTCGGACAAGCGTTGAAAGGAAGCATCTTCGCTGCCGCCGTGTTTGAACGCTGCGGGTTTCGCACCAAGCCTGCATGGCAGGAGCAGCGGACCGATCTTATACAGGCTATTTCTTTTGACGGACCCGAGCATTTGATCGCCTTCGTCCAGGGAATACAGCGGGCCGCTGCCGTAGACAGCCACGCTGTTCCTGAGCCTTGGGACATGCCTGGCTACGAGCATCCGGTCATTATGGCGGCGGGGACTTTTATTCAGGGAGGCAGCCTGGAGTTGTCTGCAGACGCTCCAATTCGGGCCCCATACATCGGATACATGCAGGGAGGATTGACCTATTCGCATGTCAAATATGGTGTGCTGATGGCGCTGCAAAGTATGCGGGATCGTAATTTGCTGTAAGAAGAAACCAGAAATGTTGTGAGTATATCTTACATATCATTGACACGTCATAGCCGAAAATGTACAATGAGATGAGAAAAAGATCATTGGAAGGTTGGATGAGTCATGGGTGATGAAATCCGCAGAAATATGGCGTTATTTCCTATTGGAATTGTAATGAAACTTACCGATTTGTCCGCACGGCAAATCCGCTATTATGAACAGCATAGTCTGATTGTTCCGGCGCGCACCTCGGGCAACCAGCGATTATTCTCTTTTAACGATGTAGAGCGTTTGCTGGAAATTAAGGCATTGATTGAAAAAGGAGTTAATATTGCCGGTATCAAGCAGGTGATGAACCCGGTATCCAAGGAATCCGAAGAAGCTACCGTCATTACCCCCGACACGGAAGTCCGGCGGCGAGAGCTGTCCGATTCCCAACTCCACCGGCTGCTTAAGCAGGAGTTGGTTTCCGGGAAAAGGCCGGGACAAGTATCTCTCATTCAAGGTGAGTTATCCCGGTTTTTCAATAAATAACACAAACAGAAGCGCGAAAGGGAGAGGGTATAGTGAGCTTTACTAAAGAAGATATTTTGCGCATTGCCAAGGAAGAGAATGTCCGGTTCATTCGTCTCCAGTTTACCGATTTGCTCGGTACGGTTAAGAATGTAGAAATTCCTGTAAGCCAACTGGAGAAGGCGCTGGACAACAAAATGATGTTTGATGGCTCTTCCATCGAAGGCTATGTCCGCATCGAAGAATCCGATATGTATTTATATCCCGATCTCGACACTTGGGTAATCTTTCCATGGGTGGCCGAAGACCGCGTTGCCCGTCTTATTTGTGATGTCTATATGCCGGATGGAACTCCGTTTGCCGGAGATCCCCGCGGTATTTTGAAACGCTGTCTTAAAGAAGCGAAAGAAATGGGCTTTACTTCCATGAACGTTGGACCGGAACCGGAATTTTTCTTGTTCCAGACCGATGAAAAGGGCAATCCGACGACGGAACTCAACGATCAAGGCGGCTATTTCGACCTTGCCCCAATGGACCTTGGAGAGAACTGCCGCCGCGAAATCGTATTGACGCTGGAAGAAATGGGCTTCGAAATCGAAGCTTCACACCATGAGGTCGCGTATGGACAGCATGAGATCGACTTTAAGTATGCCGATGCGATCAAGGCAGCCGACCAGATCCAGACGTTTAAGCTGGTAGTTAAGACGGTTGCCCGCCAGCATGGGCTGCATGCCACATTTATGCCCAAGCCTATGTTCGGTATGAACGGCTCGGGTATGCACTGCCACCAATCGCTGTTCAAAGGCAGCGAGAATACCTTCTATGATGAAAAAGATGAGCTTGGTCTCAGCGATACTGCGCGCAGCTACATGGCAGGCTTGCTGAAGCATGCGCGGGCGTTTGCGGCAATCACGAACCCTACGGTGAACTCGTACAAGCGCCTGGTTCCCGGATATGAAGCCCCTTGCTATGTTGCCTGGTCGGCGAGCAACCGCAGCCCGATGATCCGCATTCCGGCTTCCAGAGGACTCAGCACGCGCATTGAAGTTCGGAACCCGGACCCGGCAGCCAACCCTTACCTCGCGCTGGCGGTTATGCTGAAGGCGGGTCTGGACGGCATCAAGCGGCAGCTTGATCTTCCTGCTCCTATTGACCGCAACATCTACATTATGTCCGAAGAAGAGCGGGTCGAGGAGGGCATCCCGAGTCTGCCGGCGGATCTTAAGGAAGCACTGGGTGAACTGATCCGTAACCCTGTAGTCACCGACGCTCTTGGCGAGCATGCCCTGGCACACTTCTATGAGCTGAAGGAAATTGAATGGGATATCTACCGTACCCAAGTACATGATTGGGAAAGAAACCAATACCTTACGCTGTACTAATACACAAAGCCCTTGGCGCTGTAAGCGTCAGGGGCTTTGTTTTTTATGGGACTGGCGATTTTCTGTTCGTTTCACAAAATCTGCGTTACATTTATTCCTGGATCACCGAGCATAATAGCAAAGGTATGAAAATAAAGAATAAGGAGGAACTCTTAATGGGAATTTTAAGCGGCAATTCAAAGGATGAACCCATGCATTATGGTGAGATTTATAGTGTATGGCAGAGTTCAATGGTAGCGAAGGGCACAGTATCTTTTTACCGGGCATACTTAAATCACGCCGGCGATAAGGAGCTAAAGAAAATACTGGGCAATCTAATCGATCAGGCTGAGCTGGAAATTAGTGAGTGTGATAAATTGCTTTTGGATAACGGAATTGCTACCGCCCCGGTTTTGCCAGAAAGATCTGAGGCCAAGCTTGAGGATATTCCTGTCGGCGCAAGATTTACAGATCCTGAGATTGCCGCAAAAATTGCAGCAGACAATGCAGCCGGTTTAGTTGCTTGCAGTCAAATAATGGGACAAAGCATAAGAGAAGATATCGGCGCTTTATTCGCCAAATACCATCTCACCAAAGCGGCCCTCGGTGCTCGAATTTTAAAAATGAACAAGGAAAAGGGTTGGCTTATTCCTCCCCCTCTGCAAGTAAAGCGGCCTGAGCTGGTTAAAGCCTAGATTATATTTCTGTCACTGTGGCATTGCCTGTTGAATTGATGACTACTGCCTCTAACGCTACGGGTGAACATTCCTCAATCGGTCCTTCAAAAGTAAGTTTATCTTTAAAAAAGGAGATGTTTAATATGCCATTAGGCTCACATGAAGCCCACGAATTAAGCGAACTTCTGCTAAGCTGTGCGAACTCGATTCAGAGCATGGCGCTGTTTCTGAGTCAGGCGAAAGACCCTGAGCTCAAAGAAATGATCGCCCGTCACTACGCAGTCCATGTGCAGGATTACAATATGAAGGTGGAATTCGCGAACCAGTCGTACTCGCCGGATACATTGAATGTTCCAGCCCTGCAGATGAGTACCGGTATTTCCATGCCTTCAATCCAGTACCCGCCGATCGAGCCCAAAGTCCAGCTTCAACAGTTGGATGACCGCGCAATTGCAACTTCATATTTGCTAACCTTGAAGCGCGCTGGACGCGAGTACGCCTATTCCGCATTTGAATGCTCCACGCCTCAGCTGCGCACTTTTTTGGAGGATGCATTCCGAATGTGTTCTCATCAGTCATTTGAAGTATGGCAGTATATGGCCCGTAAGGGTGAGTATCCCGTAATCATGGCTTCCAACGAAGCGATGGCTGCCATGCAGCAGATTTATAAATCCGTTCCGGAGCATCAGCCGGGTCAATTATATAATTAATTCTATGAATACCTCCGTATCTTTCCATAATAAAACCGCCGTTTGGCGGTTTTATTAAATAACTATTGGCGGATGGTAACCCTTGTACCAACTGGGACGATCCGGGCCAGCTCAAGCACGTCGGCATTATGCATCCGGATACAACCGTGCGAAACCTGATGACCGATAGACGCGGGATTATTGGTTCCATGTATGCCATAATGGGGCTTGGAAAGCCCCATCCAGAATGCGCCGAACGGTCCGCCTGGATTGGCTTGCTTATTAACGATGGTATATTCACCCTCGGGTGTCTGGGTCAGCATTTTGCCGATTCCTACGGGGAAGCTCCGAACGACTGTATCGTTATCCAGTAGATGCAGCGTGCGCTCGGATAAATCGACAATGATCCGGTAATTTGGCATTGATCAGCACTCCTTTACGGTACAAAATATGCAGGGAGTGCATATGCCGTTCGAATTTCCTTGAATGTCGTAGTGCGGCGCAAAAAGCTTAGCCGTAAAAATATATACGAAAAAAGGCGGCCTCATTAAGCGGGGCCGCCTTTCAAATGTGCAAAGCTATTGAATGTCTCTGAATAATCCAATCACCTTACCCAAAATACTCACCCGGTTAAGCCGGAGCGGCTCGTAGGCCGGATTTTCAGGCTGCAGGCGAATATGATCGCGCTCCTTATAGAAGGTCTTGACGGTAGCTTCGTCATCTTCTGTCATAGCGACCACAATATCGCCGTTATCGGCGGTCTGCTGCTGGCGGACAATGACATAATCTCCGTTCATAATGCCGGCTTCGATCATGCTGTCGCCCATAACGGATAGCATAAAGACCTTGTTTTCTCCAACGTAATGGGTGGGAAGGGGGAAATAATCTTCAATATTCTCTGTTGCTGTAATCGGCACACCCGCGGTCACCTTGCCGACAACCGGAACTCGGGCAACGGTCTGCACGAATTGATGGACATTATCAGAGTCTTCCTGACCCAACAGCTCAATAGCGCGCGGTTTCGTGGGATCGCGGCGGATAAGTCCTTTCTTCTCTAACCGGTCAAGGTGACCGTGTACGGTAGAACTGGATGCCAGGCCGACCGCTTCTCCAATTTCCCGGACGGAAGGCGGATACCCTTTGCTGCGAACTTCGTTACGTATAAATTCCAGGATCGCCAGCTGGCGACTCGAAATCTTTGACATCGGAATACACCCCATCTAGTAATGTTTGGGAAAATTATAACATAGAACTTCCGTTCGCACAAACATAAGTTCTAAAAAATAAAAGGGAACAATCGTTCGAAAAACCTCTTGATCGAAACACATGTTCGTGCTATATTAATTTTGCAAGTAAGAACAAGTGTTTGGAGGTTGATGATAGATGTTGAAATATAGTACATACCACAGCATTTATAATGAGACACCGAAGGCTGTCTCAGCGCGCCGGTGCTCGGTTTCTGACCATACAAACCCATTCGTGAAGAACACTAAAGCGATTATCAAGAAAGCCCGTATTGTATTGAAACAGCAGGATGTTTTTAAGCTGATGATTGTGCTTCTTCTAATTATTTCGGGATTTACCGTGGTAAGCCAGGTATTTGCCAGTTCGGTATCTTCACCGCAGCAGGAGAAGCGGATTGTAGTGGAGCCCGGCGATACACTTTGGAGTATCGCTCTTAAGAATAAATCTTCCGATATGCGAACTGTCGTATATATTGATGCTATTAAACGGCATAATCATTTGAGCGGTTCTGATATTCAGGCAGGAGATATATTGTCAATTCCCATCTATAAATGAGTATTGGCATAATTCCTTTAGCGACTGAAACAAATTTTGCAAACTGCTCAAATAACAGACTGTTTAAGATTGAACTTTGAAAAATGACAGCAAGGTAAGGAGTAACGGAGGGGAAGTTTGGAACTGTAGGAGCGATAGCGACCGCCTTTGTCTCCGGATTTCATCCGCGAGGAGCGGTTTAAATGAAGAAATCTGGGGACAACAGCAGCCGGAAGTCCAAACATTCCTCGTAATTACGACTGATACCTGATGGGAAATCTTAAGTCCATCTTATTATAGAAGGCCAGCAGGTCTATTGCAGTACAACTGAGCTTTCAGGGGGGCGCCTTGACAAGCTCTTTTTCTCATGGCAAAGTTAGAATGAATTTAAAGCTGTTCTACCGGTTTCTTCAAATTACAGCTGACGCTGGTATGAACGATTATGCACCAATTAGGAGGGAACATTTTGAATATAGATGAACTGGTTAATCGCATTAATGAGCTGGCACGCAAACATAAGAGCGTCGGGCTTAACGAAGAGGAATTGGCTGAACGCGCCAAGCTTCGGGAGATATACCTTGGCAATGTCCGCCGCAATTTCCGCGCTCAATTGGAGTCGATTGAAATTGTGGATGACAATGGAAATGAACGAGACGGCAGAAAAAACCTTCATTAATCAAGCCGAAGCCGCCTTTTCATAGATATTTCAGGAAGACTAGGGGGAAATAAAATGGCCCGTTCTTGGGAAAGAATGGTTCAACGCAACACGCAGCAGGTTAACAAGAGAAGAAAAAAAGAGGGTAAGGATTCCATCAATTCTTCATCCAAGGCCGGTCCAACCGACGTATACAAGGGACGCAATATTGTTTTTCCCGTACTGCTTGCGGCACTGGGGGCTTTGTACTGGACCATTGGCCAGTTCGATACGTCTTCAGCCAACCAAAACAGCCTGGTAATGAATTGGATCGGCGTCGTGCTCTATTTTGCACTGGCGGCAATGATGTTCTTCCGGCGCCCTTATTTGAAAGTTGAACGGGCACGGGTCTCCACTTTCAAATTTAACCGCCAAAGATTCCTTGAGGCAGCTGACATCGAGAAAATTATCATATCCCGCGGCTCCATTAGCATTAAGCCTAAAGCCAAACGGGGGCAATGGATTTTCTCGCGGTTAATCAACCGGTATGACACGGCTGTCATGGGCGAGCGGATGGAGCGCTTTGGTGAGCTAAACCGTATTCCTGTGGAACGCAAATAGTATAGAGCAATAATTGCAAAGTTTATTGATAGAGAGGGAGTAGTGGAATGCCGATTGCGGCCGTACTGTTTGATTTGGATGATACTCTTTTATGGGATGAGCGAAGCATTGAGGAAGCTTTTGAATACGCCTGCAAAGCGGCGGGCACAGCCGTGGACCCGAAGGAACTGGAAGCCGCGGTTAGACGGGAAGCGAGAAGCCTCTATGAGTCTTATGAGACCTTTCCTTTTACGCAGATGATCGGGATTAATCCGTTTGAAGCGCTGTGGGCGAATTTTACAGCCGGAGAACAGGAGCAGTTCCGGAAGCTAGAGCAGCTTGCTCCTAATTACCGGAAGGAATCCTGGCGCCGTGGACTTGCGGCCGTGGGAATTGATGATGAGAGCCTGGCGGAGACACTTGCTGCGCGCTTTGCTGCGGAACGCCGGAGCCGTCCCTACATCTATGAAGAGACCTTAGAGATTCTAGCTGCGCTTCGCGGGAAGGTAAAGCTGCTGCTGCTGACCAACGGCTGCCCGGCCCTTCAGCAGGAGAAGCTGGATGGCGTGCCCGAATTGATTCCTTTCTTTGATCATATTGTCATTTCCGGGACATTTGGGAAGGGCAAGCCGGACGTGGCCATTTTCGAGCATGCGCTGAAGCTGCTGGATATCACACCGGAGCAGGGAATTATGGTCGGGGACAAGCTTACGACTGACATTCGCGGCGGTTTGGCTGCAGGACTTACAACGGTATGGATCAATCGCACCGGCAAACCATCCGACCCGGAAATTACCCCTAATTATGAGATCAAGCATTTATCGGAGCTGCTTCCTATGGTTCAAAGTCTCTAACCTTCAATCGTTATATCGTTCTTTTCGTGACCGGTATCCTGCATGACAGGGTATCGGTCTTTTATATGGAAGATTAAACTGGATGTGTGACAAATATCTCATTTCTATGAGAAAACAGCGCGTCATTGGCTGCCAAAGACGGTCAATCCATGTATAATAGGAGAGGCAGACTTAACGTAAGTATAACGTAAGATGTAATCTACATCCCGTAGGATACAGAGGCCACCCGGGAGGGCTGCATATGCTGAGACCACTTGCAAAATGGGTTCTAATATTTCTGGTGATTGCCGGAGCGCTCGCAGGCTGTTCATCCGGGAGCAATAATCATTCCGGCATGAATATGTCCGGGATGTCAATGGAGCCGATCAAGGTCGAGCTTTCCTGGAGTCCGCCAGAGGCTTCGGTTAATCAAGAAATCACCTTTGAAGCAAGAGTGACTCAAGGCGGTGGGCCAGTGGAAGATGCCAAGGAAGTACGGTTTGAAATTATAAATACCGCTGGTGAGTCAAAAAAGCTTGAGCTGGCCGGTAAGTCAGTAGGCGGCGGGTATTATAAGGCTGAAGGGAGACTGGCAGAGGCGGGCAGCTACCGCGTGACCTCGCATGTAACTGCCCGAACGCAGCATTCCATGCCGGTCAAATCATTGACCGTTAAGCGATAATCGATGGGGGAGACTTTCCGAATTCCCTTTATTCTGCTAAACTTACTCTAATGTTTTACTGGAGGGATTGGAAAGTGGCTAAACCTACACTTGCAGAAGCGCTGGAGCAGCGTATTCTGATTTTAGACGGTGCCATGGGCACCATGATACAGCAGGTACCTTTAACCGGGGAGGATTTTGGCGGAGACGAGCTGGAGGGCTGCAACGAGATGCTCGTGCTGACCAGACCCGAGGTTATTGGAAATATTCATGAAGCTTACCTGGAAGCCGGCGCCGATCTGATTGAGACGAACACGTTCGGGGCAACCTCGGTTGTCCTTGCGGAGTACGATATTCCGCAAAGAGCGCGCGAAATCAACCTCGCCGCAGCAGCGATCGCCAGGGAAGCTGCCCTTAAGTACGATTCTCCGGACCGTCCGCGTTATGTTGTGGGTGCAATGGGGCCAACTACCAAAACGCTGTCCGTGACAGGCGGATTAACATTCGCCGAACTGACGGAAAGCTATGAGGAACAAGCGGTTGCCCTGATCGAAGGCGGCGTGGACGCCCTGCTTCTCGAGACTTCACAGGATACCTTGAATGTAAAGGCCGGCAGCATCGGTATCCGAAATGCTTTTGAGAAGACCGGAGTCACACTTCCAATTATGATATCAGGCACGATTGAGCCGATGGGCACGACGCTGGCCGGTCAGAATATTGAGGCCTTCTATATTTCATTGGAGCATTTGAAGCCGATCTCAGTCGGACTTAACTGCGCGACCGGGCCGGAATTCATGCGCGACCACATCCGTTCATTGTCCGAGATGGCCAAGGCGGCGGTCAGCTGCTATCCGAATGCGGGTCTGCCGGATGAGAATGGCAACTATCATGAGTCGCCGGAGTCGCTGGCCCGCAAGGTTGCGGCTTTCGCCGAGAAGGGCTGGCTGAACATTGCCGGAGGCTGCTGCGGCACCACACCGGCGCATATCCGGGCGATGGCGGATTTGCTGGCGGAATATCAGCCGCGTCCTTTGCGAGGAAGCCATTCCCCGGCATTGTCGGGCATCGAGCCCGTGTACATTGAGCAGGATAACCGGCCGTACATGATTGGTGAGCGGACCAACGTTCTCGGCTCGCGTAAATTCAAGCGGCTCATCGTCGAAGGCAAGTATGAGGAGGCCTCGGAGATTGCGCGCGCTCAGGTGAAGAGCGGAGCGCAGGTCGTCGATGTTTGCGTACAGGACCCTGACCGTGATGAAGCGGAGGATATGAAACAATTCCTGGAGCTGGTCGTGAAAAAGGTCAAGGTGCCGCTGATGATCGATACGACTGATCCAAAGGTTATTGATCTGGCTCTGCAGTACAGTCAGGGAAAAGCGATTATTAACTCCATTAATCTTGAAGATGGTGAAGAAAAATTCGAGCATGTCACGCCGCTGATTCACAAGTACGGCGCGGCGGTCGTCGTCGGAACCATTGACGAGAGCGGCCAGGCGATCAAGGCGGAGGACAAGCTCGACGTTGCCAGACGCTCCTACGATCTTCTTGTCAACAAGTACGGCTTGGCGCCAGAGGATTTGATATTCGATACGCTGGTATTTCCTGTCGGAACCGGGGACGAACAGTATATCGGCTCCGCCAAGGAGACGATCGATGGTATCCGCCTGATCAAGGAAGCACTGCCAGGCGTTCATACCGTGCTTGGAATCAGCAACGTGTCGTTCGGTCTGCCGGAAGCGGGCCGGGAGGTGCTGAATTCGGTCTTCCTCTACGAATGCACGAAGGCTGGGCTGGATTACGCGATCGTTAATACGGAGAAGGTGGAGCGTTACGCCTCGATTCCTGAGGAAGAGCGCCGCTTGGCCGAAGAACTGATATACAACACTAACGACCAGACGCTTGCCGACTTTGTCGCCGCTTTCCGGGGCAAGAAGGTGGAGAAGAAAGAGAAGATTTCCAATCTGACGCTGGAAGAACGGCTAGCTTCCTATGTGGTGGAAGGCAGCAAAGAAGGGCTAATCCCCGATCTTGACGAGGCGCTGAAAAAATACGGATCGCTAGAGATTATCAACGGACCGCTCATGGCCGGAATGTCTGAGGTCGGACGGCTGTTCAACAATAATGAGCTCATCGTGGCGGAGGTGCTGCAAAGCGCTGAAGTAATGAAGGCGTCGGTGGCCCATCTGGAGCAGTTCATGGAGAAGAATGAAACCTCGGTCAAGGGCAAGATTTTGCTCGCCACCGTCAAGGGTGATGTGCATGATATCGGCAAAAATCTGGTCGAGATCATCCTTTCAAACAACGGTTATCAAATTATCAACCTGGGCATCAAGGTACCGCCGGAGACGATCATCGAAGCGTAC
>NZ_ASSD01000100.1 GCF_000520715.1 Paenibacillus zanthoxyli JH29 | reverse complement strand
GACCGGCCGGGCAATTTTGCGGCTAATCGAGCCTACAGACGGGTCAATTTTGTTCGACGGCATCGATGTGCTCTCGCTTGGACCGGAAGCACTCCGGAAAATGCGTACGCAAATGCAGATGGTATTCCAGGACCCGTACGCTTCACTGGACCCGCGTTGGACCGTCAGGCAGACACTGGAGGAGCCATTCGCAACGCATATGCCGGAGCTGGCAGGGGCTGAGCTGAAGGACCGTGTCGCGGAGCTGATGGAGGTGGTAGGGCTTTCCCCTTACCATGCCCATAGGTACCCCCATGAGTTCTCGGGTGGGCAGCGCCAGCGGATCGGCATTGCCCGGGCGCTGGCCATGAACCCGAAGTTTGTCGTCTGCGACGAGCCGGTGTCCGCGCTGGACGTGTCGATTCAGGCGCAGGTGCTGGGCCTCATGCAGGATTTGCAGGAACGGTTCGGACTGACCTATATGTTCATCTCGCATGACTTGTCCGTCGTCAAGTTCATCAGCGACCGGGTGGCCGTGATGTATCTGGGCAAAGTGGTGGAGCTTGCGCCGACCAAGGAGCTGTTCGCGAACCCGCTGCATCCATATACAAAAGCGCTGATGTCGGCGGTCCCGGTGCCGAATCCGGCCCAAAGAAGGGAGCGCGTGATTCTGCGGGGGGATGTTCCGAGCCCCGAGAATCCGCCGCCGGGCTGCGCTTTTCATACCCGCTGCCCGGTAGCGACGGATATTTGCCGGCAGGAGGTTCCAGCGCTCCGGGAAATTTCTCCCGGAACGCAGGCTGCTTGCCATCATGTGTGAAGCCCGTGCATAAATTGGGATAAGACAGGATTAAGGGGTTGCCCCATAAGTAGTTTTGAGACTGCTGAGGGGCAGCCCCTTCTATGTATTTCCCGCTAAACCTGCTTCATCAATTGTTTTTTAAACCCTCTCTGGTCGGTGGAATAGCCGATGGATTCGTAAAATCTATGCGACGATTCACGTTTGCTTTCGGATACCAGGATGACATATTTGCAATGATTAATTTCTCCAAAATCCTCAAGCGCTTGCATGAGCTGCTTTCCTACACCCTGACCCTGATACTGAGGTAGTACGACTACGTTTTCAATCAGCAGAAAAGAATTGCAATCGCCAACAAGGTCGTAACAAGCGATTCCTATCGAAGTGCCGATAACTTTATTTCCGTCGTTCGCACAGAAATTCAGGGCTTTCCCTAGGCCTAAGGCAGTGGGATAGCCCTGTTTTGTTGCGCGAAAGAAACCTTTAACGCTGTCCATCGTCTAACAAAATGGGATATTTTTGAAAATATTTGGGGAGGCAAACATATGATGGTTAAAAAAATGCCGAAACCGGCAGTGTGGCTGGCAGTATTCGCGTTCTTGGCGGCAGCGGTTGTTGTTCCGGTCCGGGATGTCAAAATCTCTGCCGCCAGCGCGGAAGCCGCCGTGCCAGCCGCTTCGGTACTAACGGCATCCGGCGCCGTAAGTTCCACGGACGCGGTCCGGTTCGACTTGATCAAGCATGAGATGAGAATTAATCCGTCCGGCGGCGAAGCGTCGCTGGATGGAAAGGCTGCCAAGGTGGCTGCGCCCATAAAGCGAAACGGCCGATTGTATGTACCGCTGCGCGCGCTTGGCGAATCGGGAGCGGTATCCTCCGTTGCCTGGAATTCCGCGAAACGGCAGGTTCGGGTCGTTTCGCGGCGGGAAGAGCTGAATTTCCGCATCGGCTCGATCCGGGTATACGACGGGCAGGGCAAGGCTCTGCCGGCGGAGAACTTTACGATTCCGGCGCCGCTGTTAGTAGGCGGTACGGCCTATGTTCCAGTACGCACGCTGGCCTTCTTCGGTCTGTCGGCAGGTACGGAGAACGGCCAGCTCTTCTGGAGATGGAGCGAGAAGAAGGTGCAGGTGCTGCAGCCGTACTGGGAGACGGGAGAAGATCAGGCAGTGTTTACTGTACTCTACGCTAAGGAGCTGTATGCGCCGGGAGCCGGGTCTCCAATCGGCTCGGGGGTCTGGTTCAGCTTGGTAAGGAAGATTGTGGGGAAGGACATCTCTCTGGACGGCTCGCTCTATAACCGTATCCAGCTGTCCATGCCGCTGGAGCCGGGCATCAACCCGGTCGAGATCAGTACCATGGGGATGGCAGCGGCAGGAATCCGGATCAGACGCAATGTAAGCGACCCGTCCGCGATTCCGGTGAATATTACAGATGAAGGGAAGGGATTTTTGACTCTGGAATCTCCGGCAAGCGGCTACCTTAAACTTAAATCCGGAGACTCGTTCACGATTTCGGGCAAAGTGATCAATTCGCCCAATCTGGCTATCAATAAATTGACGGTTATGATTCAGCGCTATGTACCGGATGCGGGGGATATAAGAAAGGATTTTACAACGGTTTCCACAAAGGAAATTCAGGTAAAAAACGGGATGTTCAGCGGAAGCGTAACCTTCTCTCAGTCCGGTTCATACCGGATTTATGTGAATGGCTTGTCCTATTCGACCTTCCCCGGACATGGCCCGGATTCCGTTACCTGGGCGAACCTGTCGGCGGAAGTGGTGGAATAAGGGCAGTAAATCGCTCGGAGGCCGGATCTGCTAATCAATCGCTCCAAGAAACCACTACCCCTAGCATCCTTGTGGATTCTTGCTGCTACAGCAGCTCTCCCCGCTTCTTCAAGTACCGGTACAGCGGCACGGCGGACAGGGCGCAGAGCAGGGCGCACAGGCCGATGAACACATATCCCGCCTGAAGTCCGAGCAGCAGGCCGCCCTCGGCCCCTCGGCTTGAAGCGACAATGTCCTTGATGCCGGTAATGATCGCGCCGATTAGATAATTGCCGATGACGCTGGACACGCCCATCAAGGTGACAATGAACGTAATGGCGGTGTCGCTGCCCTTACGGTAGCGCTGCGCGATCAGCGCCATCACAGTAGGGTAGATCGGTGCGATGCCGATGCCCGCCGCCGCGAAGAGGAACGCCCCCGGTTCACCGGCCGCAATGGCGGCGAAGGTGAGCAGACCGGACAGGGCGGAGAAGACGATAACAGACAGCGTAAAGCCGATTTTGTCGGTGACGGGACCGAGAAACAGCCGGGCGAAGGTGAAGCAGAGGAAGAAGACGGACAGCATGCCCGCCGCAGCGGTTCCGCTCCAGCCGTAAGCTTTTTCCAGGAAGTTAACCAGCCAGCCGCCTACCGCCATTTCGGAAATGACACCGAAGGACAGAATGGCGATCAGCATCCAGATCACGGGATCGGCGGCGATCGTTCGCAGCGGAATCCGGTCATTCTCTGTATGGCTGCCGCTAGGGAATTTGCCCGCAATCGCCGGAATCATCGGCAGGACGGCCAGCAGCAGAATCAGCAGATAGACGTCTCGCCAATCGATAGCCCGGCCGCCAATGGTCAGCGTCATTAAGCCCGATGCGATCATTGGCGCCACCGTTGAGCTCAGTCCGTAGAAGAAGTGGGAGAGATTCATCATCGTCCCGGTATTGCGGACAAAGATCCTCGCGCCGAGCACGGCCAGCCCAATTTCCAGCATTCCGTTGCCGATATACATCAGAAAGAAGGAGCCGGAGAGCGCCGGATAGCTGCGGGATAAGAAGATCAGCACCCCGGATACGACCATGGACCCGAATGATAGCAGGCAGACAGCCTTAATGCCGATTTTCCGGATCAGGTAGGCGGTAAAAGAGCAGGCCAGCAAATAGCCGAGCGAGTTCAGTGACAGCAGCGTCCCGATGCGCATTTCGTCGAGACCCAGTTCCAATTGGATACGGGGAATGGCCGGGCCTTTGATATTCTCGGAGAACCCGAAGATCAGAAATCCGATAAAGACGGTGAGCAGCTGCAAAATATATATGCGTTTGGACGAAACGCTTGGAGACGCTTTCGTTTGACTGATTTCTTTTGGCAAAGTATCCAATGAATTCCTCCCTAGAGAAATGATCCGGCCGACCTGAAAGGCGGGGCAGCCAATGTATTGTATTATACACGGCCCTGACCGTCCGGGGAAAGCGGCTACTGGAGCGTAATAATCCGATAATCATGAAACATGAAACCGATTAGGCCGTATAAGCTGTTCATAAGGTGTAACGGGCGCGTTGGCCGTTATTCGCCGGTTGCGTTCATTGTTTTTGTTAAGGTAGACTATACTCAGTGTCAAATGCAGGTGAATGGAGAGAGACAATGGAATTGTTTAAGCGCTTTTTTGCGGATTTGACTGTGCGCAGGTTTGGAGTTTTGCTGCTGGTAATCTTGTTGCTGTACGGAATCAGGGATATGCTCAACTTGGTGCTGCTGACCTTTCTGATCGCTTATATCATGAACAGCTTTCAGGTGCTGCTGTCTAAGAGGATCGGCAAATACATACGGGTTAACAGCAAGGTTATCATCATCATTCTTTATCTGGCGATGATTTCGACACTGGTGCTTGCGCTGGTGCACTATTTGCCCAAAATATTTGTTCAGGTCAAACAACTGACCAATTTCCTCACTTCGTTAACCCCGGAAAATATTCCGCAGAACGAGATTGTCCAATATTTGTTCAGCACCGTCAAGGATCTGAATTATGAAGAATACATGCAGAGCGGCCTCAATTACATCACGACGATCGGCAACTGGGGCACGAGGTTCGTTCTGGCCATTATTCTCAGCTTCGTCTTCATTCTGGAGAAGAACCGGATTGTCGCGTTCACGTCGCGGATGAAGCAGAGCAAGGTTGCCTGGTTCTATAATGAACTGGAGTATTTCGGCAAAAAGTTTACGTTGTCTTTCGGCAAAGTCATCGAGGCGCAAATTCTGATTGCTATGTTTAATACCGCTTTTACGGTCGTTGGGCTAACGATTCTCGGCTTTCCGTACCTGTTCGCGCTTGGGGTTATGATCTTCCTGCTCAGCCTCATTCCGGTGGCGGGCTTTCTCATCTCGCTCATTCCGCTCTGCATCATTGGCTACAACATCGGCGGGCTGATGATGGTGATTTACGTACTGGCGATGATCGCCGTGCTGCATTTTATTGAGGGCTATTTCCTGAATCCGAAGCTAATGTCATCCAAAATGAATCTGCCGATGTTCTACACATTCATTGTGCTGCTGTTCTCCGAGCATTATCTCGGCGTGTGGGGACTCATTCTGGGCATCCCGATCTTTGTATTCGTGCTGGATATTCTGGAGATCAGGCGGGCAAAGCCTGAGGGCGAGCTTCCGGGAGAGCAATTGGAGAAACAGCGGTAAAATCGGAACCAAAGGAAACGAACCTTGTCCTTCGGGTATTTTAGGCTCCTGTTAAGAAGCTTCCCGTTAACCTTAGCTGTCGCGGGAAGATTTCTTGAACGGGGCCTTTAATTTTTTTAAGCCTTTATAACGAGAAGAATCCCCAAAAGGGGCCGTAAGCCGTCCTTTTGGGGATTCTCGCCTCAGCAGAGCTGATCGCTTAAAGAGTCTAATACTGCGCTCTTAGCGAATTCGGAGGCCGGGCGGATTTAGAGACTGTACACGCTGCTCCGAATAATATCCGGCACTTCCGCCATGTATGCATCGTACTGCTCGGGTGTAATGCTTCCGGCTGCAAGTCGCTGATCTAGTTGCCGGGCAAGCTGCTCCGTCTGCAGGTCGATGACCTGCTGAACGTCCGCGCTATTCTCCGAGGCGATCTTGGCAAGCGACTTGCCTTCGTACAAGGAATAGTATAGATCCTCGCCGGAAGGCTGCTTCAAAGCCTCCAGCAAATCATCACGGTCCAATGATGCGGCGGATAAGGAAAGCTTGGCGACCGGACTCGCGCTCACCGTACTGCTTCCCCATGTATTTCCTCCAAATGATATCGCTACGATCATTGTACCGACAATCATCACCCGTTTGATATTCCGTTTGATATTCATATTTAGTCCCTCATTTCATAGCTCGTATACGTATTTGGTGGAGCAAAAGATTCATCAATCGCGAAAAAGTTGAAGGTTAAGCGGATCAGCGGCTTCTTTGGGCCAGACTTCCAGCGGGAGTTGTTCTTATTGTAACCGCCCAATATGACAGCAGCCTTAAGGGAAATTTAAAATAACCTTAAAAATCCTTTTTAATTCAGACTTGACAGGTAAGATTAATAGGCTTATGATGCGTTCATAACCTTTCAACACTGAATAAATGAACAGTGAGATAACACTTCGAGCCGATTGGACCGCCAAAGGCTCCCGCAGCGTCACCCTTTCGATGGGCGCGCTATGGGGGCTTTTTTTGCAGATTAGAGAATCTATAAGTTCGACAACATCTTCGAGAAACGCTAATGGGAGTTTTTCTTACGCCTTGCGGCGAATGTAAGGAGCAGAGTCTATGGAAAAATTGGATTGGGATGTGCTGGAAGAGGCCGACTGGCTGTTTCGCAAGATGGTCAGAAGGTTCATGAAGGAGCGGGACCGTATTAACATTGAGGGCGTCGCGCTGCCGGGCATGATGATTCTGCATAAAATCATCCGCGAGGGCGAGCAGCGCCTCAGCGATTTGGCGGAGCAGCTGGATCTCACATCGGGAGCGATCACCGCGCTGTGCAACAAGCTGGATGCGGCCGGGTATACCATCCGGCGGCACAAGGAGGGAGACCGCAGAACGGTGCTGCTGAGCATTACGGATAAGGGGCGGGCCATGTTCGAGCGCAACCGCAGTGTCGGTTCGCGATGTATCATGCTTCTGTTCGAAGGCTTCGAACAGGAGGAGCTGACCGTCCAGAACCGGGCGTTCGAGAAAGTCATCGGCAATCTCGAAGGGTTCTCGGAAGCCATCCTGGAGCTTGCCAAGCAGAATACCGACGAGGCTCCCGCACCGGGCGTCTCTGAACGGAAGCAAAGCCGGGTATCGACGCAACCCCGTTATTTGACCTATTAGAATTCATTCATTTTTAACAAGGGAGACATGAACAATGGGATTTCCAACCGTATAGCCGAGGACGCAAGGTGCTGTACCGTTACGGTTTGGCCGGATCGGCAGTTCGACGGGGATAGACAATTTCGGATAGGACGGATAAGGACATAAATAGGGACAAGTGCACATTACAAATTTAGAAAAACATGGTATAATTCTTGGGAAAAAGGAAACGAAGGGAAGGTATGCTTGTGTTCCCCGATAACCTGAATGCCAAAGAAGATCCCGATTGGGAGGAAGCCACCCGCCGGGAGGACGCTCCGCAGGAGTACCGAGGAAGAAGCGCAAGGATCGCCGAGGAGTCCCGTAAGGGCTCGTCACTGAACTTTTTTAATGCTTTTGTCGCGCTGAGCACGACTGTTTGTGTTATTATGCTGTTTCTTTGGCTGATGAATCTGATAAGATAGGCATACTATAAGCCATTAGAAAAGAGGACACAAGTGGAACCGACAGCCCAGGATGTGGCGGAGTGGATGGTGAAGGAGATCCGTTTTACGGGAACCCTGTACCAGACCGATGCAATTGATTATGTAAAAAGAAACTTCGGCGAGCAGTTCGTCTTTGTGAACGAGAACGGCAACGCCTCACTGTCGAAGGAAGTCAAAAAGGCGTTCCGCAAGCTGCACGGCGGACGGATCGCCTGGGACCGGGATGGCTTTCTGTGGGCCTGGACCTGAGGAATTCGGGTCCGGGCTCAGCCTGACAGTCAGCGGCGCCGGGTTACCTTTGCAATAGCAACCTATGGCAAGGGCAATGGACATCGTGTGCCAGTAACCACCGTGGCAATCAGTGCCGGAACCAACTGCATCTGAGTCCCTGGGCGCGGCGATCTTCGCGTAGACCTTCTGCGCTAAAGAGAATCGGCGGCCAAGGCTGTGGTGATATGAAAATCTCCAGCTGCACCTCCTTAAAAGGATGCGGCTGGAGATTTTTGCGTACTGGGGCGCTGCTTGAGATATCATCTAATGGATAAGCCGGAATTTCTCCCGGTTATTCATGGGATAAAGGCTTGTTTTTTAATTAAGCTGGAATTTCTCACTCTTATTCTTGTGATTTTGCTGAAAACAGAGGGAAAAGCGCTATTAAAGTGGAGAAAATCCCTTTCGTAACCGGTAAAGCTTCATTTGCCCAGAAATAAAAGGGAGGAATTCCGTTTGCCGCTGGTCTACACAGGGGAAGTGATGGTTGGCGGTACGTACCGGATGGCGATGGTCCAGACCGGATGCCGTCGGTCTACACCGGGACATCCCGGGTACCCCTCTCCATCGGCGAGCCGCACAGCGGGCAGGGCTTGTGCGCCAGGTGGTCCTCGGCGCCGCCTGGCTTGACGCGCATCCAGCCCGGGCAGGCAGCAGCCGGGCAGCTCCAGACCGCGACCGTGCGCATGCGGCCGGAGGGGGCGGCACTATCGGCTGCGCCGTCCGAGCGGCGGAGGC
>NZ_ASSD01000099.1 GCF_000520715.1 Paenibacillus zanthoxyli JH29 | reverse complement strand
TGTCTGTTCGTTAATTGGGCAGACGTAGTTTTTTTTCTTTATTCATTATATTTTTACGACTTCTTCTGCTCTTTAATGATCTTTATCATGCTCTTACCCGTTGCAGCTATGGCTTCTTCCGCCGAACGCGGTGTCCATCCAAGTAAACGTTTGGCCTTTTGATTGCTAGTTAACATATCTTGTCCCAGGAGCGTTGCTATCATTCTTAATTGTGGTTTGAAGATCGCGATCGCACGAACCAAAATATTTGGAAGTTCACCTTTTGGCGCGTTTTTAGCGACTTCGCCCAAATGTTTTCTTAAAATATTCGCAATATCCAACATCGACAACGTCTCTGCGCTAGAGGCGATAAAACGCTCTCCATTTGCTTCGGGACGCAACATGGCCAATAGATGCAAACTGGCAACATCACGGACATCTACATAATCGGAATAAATTTTAGGGACATACTTTTGATTGCTTTCCAGCATCTGTCGAATGCTACTGTTTGAATGAGAATAATCATTGCCTAAGATCGGCCCCATCACGCCAACGGGATTTACCGTTGCCAGTTCTAAACCGTTTCCTTCTTGGCGAATAAATTCCCAGGCGGCCTTTTCGGCAATGGTTTTGGATTTTTGATAGGGATGAATGTTCGCGTCCGTTTTCGACCAATCTTTTTCGGTGAAAGGTCCTTTATGGTTCTTGTGGCCCACGCCGATCGCACCGAAAGCGGAGGTTAAAACAACTCGTTTGACTCCCGCGTCACGAGCGGCTCTTAGTACGCGTAAAACGCCATCGCGTGCGGGTTGAATCATTTCATTCTCGTCTTTATACACTTTATTGGGCGTCGGGGAAGCAACATGAATGACATATTCCGCTCCTTTAACAGCATCGCCCCAATTATGATCATTAGATAAATCCGCTTGAATAAACGACAGGCCTTCAAAACAGGTAACTCCGCCTGATCTTAGCATATCTCTTACTTCATCTTGTCTACTCATGGTACGAAGCGATGCCCGAACACTGTAACCTTGCTCGAGTAATTTCAACATATATGAACCGCGATAAATCCTGAACCGCCGGTCACAAGCACTAAGGGCTTGTTACTCTCCGTCATCGTGAATGCTCCTCTCATTGACGTTACACTTGTAACAGTTGTACACTATTTTAAAGCTGAATATTCTCTAAAACAAGTGGAAGACAAACATCTGTGACAAAATGGAGGAAGTGTAATGGCAGCGACGGAACACGCCCAAAACATAAAAAAAGACACTAAAGAATGGATTACTTTTGCGTTGCTGGAGCTTTTAAAGACCAATCGACTGTCAAAACTAACCGTTTCAGAAGTCGTCAAAAAAGCCGGCGTCAGTCGAATGGGATTCTATAGAAATTATGAAAACCTTGAACAAGTATTGAAGGAATACTACGAACCTAAATTCGCGGATATATTTAATAAAATCGCCTTTAAAAAAAGCCATGAACAGAAAATAGCCGATCTAACGAGCTTTTTTCTTGACCTATCCAAGGATTTTCACATGGCGATCGAAGGCGATTATATCGGGCTGTTTTATCAAATTTTTAAATCCCACGTTGCTCAGCTTTACGATGAGATTATTCCCTTTCCGGACTGGACGGAAGCGAAACGAAACTATTGGATCGACTTTATGAGTGCGGGCGTTTTTGAAATTTGGGTGATGTGGATTAAAAATGGGCAAAAAGAATCCATTGTAGAAATCTCGACGCTTATTCGGTTATTTCATAAATAAAATTTAGGAAAAACCCATCATGATCGAAACCGATCATAAATCGCTCTTGCCTGACATTTTGTCAGGAGAATTACACTATCGATCAAAAAACTACTTGCAGCAATCTTAGTCGCAACTACACTCGGTTAACCTGGCAATGTTTTAGCGGAATCGGATCGGACGTCCTGAGCAATGGCACTATTAATAATTCCGGCATCAGTAACAATGGAACTATCGTCATGCAGTTTTTTGATAGGGTTGCGAAACATTGGCTTTCTTGATAGCCCAAAAATCCCCCTTGAGATTATCTCTTGAGGGATAAACATACTTCTATGACACCTTTCTTCAAACTTATGAAGGCCTCCCCCTTCTTGTCACTCATATTTTTCACCGTTACTTGTGATACGGTTCCCCCTACACGCTATAACGGCTAAATTTCCTCTATTCACTGGCAATAATTAAAGAATACGTGGCCTAATAGATGTTAATTTTATGGCACATATGTAAGAACACGTTAGGTGAGGAGACGATAATTGTGCCACATTATTTCGAAGCATATATTGATGAATCTGGGTGAACGTCAAATAGCCCCCATCTAGGAGTCGGATGGGAGCGAGTGTATGATGGATTGCTTGTACCTTAAGGATTTGTATAATAACTTTTAGTTATTCCAACATATTCGTTCTGGAAACATATTCAGAAATGATCCTCTCACCCTAAGCGCGCGGCAAATGGAGCTTCCAGGATACTCCGTATTTATCGTTCACCCAGGCAAACTTTTCGCTGATCGGACCAGGCTCTGAGTTATACGTCGATGTCTTCATAATGATTCATAGTATGATGGTACTGATACACGAACTGGTCCACTGCCATTTCAATCTCGAATCTTGCTTCATGCAGCTCATGCATAGCGTCATACAGCGTTTGAATTTGCTCAGGGCTATACTCGACCAGCTTGAAATAACCTTCTGTAATTGTAATGCGTTCCGGACACGCACGGTTGAATCACGAGCTGCATCCCAATTTACCTCCCAGGTGCGCTCCATCTTCTCACGAGACAATCGCCAAGCAGGTTCCCCCGGCGGGACAGCTGCTTCGAGCCCTGATGCCGCTGCGGAATCCCAGACGGTATGCATATCCGCAGCAGCTCTTTCCGAGTGAGCGCATCCTATGCTCGCCGATCATGCCAGCAGGCACCATAGCGCCTGGGCAGCATGTCATGACGGTCATGTACCTTCCGCACGGCAGGATATGCATACAGTCCTTCCAGCGTCAATGGCTCGGGACACGGCCCTCCCGACTGATACAAAAGAAGCTGCAGTTGCAGCGCATTTTCAATCTTGCCGAGAAACTCCGGATCATGCATCTTAAACCGCCCAGGGTGATAGCTTTTGGCGAACAGCCAACCCTTGTTCGTTTCAACAATCCACTTCTCGTTCTTTAGTCCACGCCTCACACGCTTGGCAGACAGCAACGCAACCGAAAAATGCTTTTTCAGTTCGCGCTTTGAAGCAACCGGTGGAAACCCGCACTGTAGGAAATATGATGATACAACTTATAGAAGGCCGTCATTACTTTGAAAAAGCACCGGTCGCAAAGGCCGTAGCTCACTTCGCTGTACCGATGATGCTAGGCACATCAATGAATGTCATATACTCCATCTTGAATGCCTATTTCCTTGGTACACTCCATAATACTGCTATGTTAACCGCACTCGCGCTAACCTTGCCGCTATTCGCAATCATTATGGCGCTAGGCAACTTGATTGGCATGGGCAGCGGTACCTACATCTCCCGTATGCTAGGAGAGAAAAAGTATGATGACGTAAAGCATGTGTCTTCATTCGCTTTTTACAGCAGCTTAGTTCTCGGTCTTATCGTGATGGCCGTGGGTCTCCCGTTGATCGATCCCATCGTTCATGGCCTGGGGGCAACGCCTGACTCCTTCGGATTCACGAATGACTATGTCACTATTATGCTTATTGGTTCACCGTTCGTCGTATTATTCTTCACGCTGGAGAATATCGTGCGCTCGGAGGGTGCAGCCATCACGTCGATGATCGGTATGATTCTCAGTGTTGTTGTAAATATCATTCTCGATGCGCTCGTCATCTTCGTGTTCCATTGGGACGTGATCGGCGTTGCGTCGGCTACGGTCATTTCTAACTTGGTTGCGAGTGTATACTACGCCTTCCATATGGGGTATAAGAGCCAATTCTTAACGGTCTCCGTAAAATGGTTCAAGGCTACCAAGGACATTCTGGGCAATGTATTCAAAATCGGAGTTCCCGTCTTTATTATGAGCATCTTTTTGGGAGCAATGTCGCTCATCTTTAACCATTTCCTTGTCGAATATGGGGATTCGGCCGTAGCGGCTTACGGAATTTCATCACGTTTATTGCAGTTTCCTGAGTTTATTCTGATGGGGTTATGCGAGGGAGTTGTGCCGCTCATTGCCTTCTCTTTTACAGCGGATAAATTGCGCATGAAGCATACCATTGGATTTACGATTAAAGCGATCGTGGTGTTAGCAGCCGTATTCGGCATCGTCGTCTATTTGATTTCCGACCATTTAATTGGCCTTTTTACAAATGACCCGGAATTAATTGAAATGGGCAGCTACATTCTGCATGTAACGTTCTTATCCTTGTTCATTACAGGGATGACCACATTGTTCACGGGGATCTTCCAAGCCACAGCGAAAGGAACGGCCGCGTTTATTATGTCAATTATTCAAGGAATTACGCTGATTCCTGTGCTGTATATTGCCAATCAAATGAACGGCTTCCACGGGGTGGTCTGGTCGCTTGTCATTGCGGATGCGGTCGCGTTCCTTGTTGGGGCTCTCATGCTATATGTTCTGCGGAATAAATTGCAGCCGGAATTGGAAAGTTTAGTACAGTAGAATCGATACACTGCCGCCTCTTAAAGCAAGAAGGTAAGGAAAAGCCGGTTCATTACCAAGTTTTCCTTACCTTCACTTTCTGGTCTAAATCAACGCGTTGAAATGGCCCTCCGAGTTTACCGTCGCCGTCCGAGGATCGGTCAGACCGATGCCCTTGAGGCCTCCCTTTTCTTCAGTCCGCCAGAGCGGGAGATGGTCTTGAAGCGGAGAAGCCGGTACAAAATTGACCGGGGTGCTGCTCCCGCTTTTCTGCACCAGTTGGGCCTCCAGCAGCCGGATTTGCCGCTGTAGCTGCTCCCGGCGATAAGGAGTCTGCATCTCGCTACCCTGCGCCGCATTCGCCTTGTCCAGCTCCATCATCAGCCGGTTTCGCTGCTTCTCCAGGGAACTGACATCGCTCTGTGTGCCGCCGTAAGCTGTAATGGCTTGTACTGGGCTGATGCCTGATACTGTCTGTGCCGCCATGATTTGTCCCTCCATTTCCTTGGCTCCCACGCCGAATCCAGCCAATTCGAAAGTTCTAATCATCTCTATTACCCGGTCATCCCCGCCATGACAACATTTCAGGCCGCATATCCGCAATAATCGTCGTATAGTCTCAGCCGGCAGCTTTTTCGGCCATACCAAAAGACCCATCGAAGACCGGCAAAAGTCCCTTCAGGGAAATCATCATTCTGTAGCATAAACAATCTCACAAGAAAAATATCTACGTTTTACTCGGACTGGAGTGTAACCTACCCTCCTCCTACGGCCGGTATGCTGTAAATATAGGCTTCTACGAGCTTTACTCCAAAAAACTTGCCGCTACTTGTGATACGGTTCTCCGTATCACCTCTAAAGCAAAAAAATCGGGGTTCCACAATAAGCGGTGCCCCGATATCTCAGAATGGTAATTCCCCCCATCCGGACGCTGCCGATCCGCCCAAATAGCCCGTCACATCACCGAAGCCAGTTAAGAAGTACGGGGAATCACGTATAAAAGACAATATTATCGGTCCCAAGACCCCTCATTACCACAATTTGTTGCTCCGCAGAACCGAGCGTATTGCGATCTCAAACACTAACTCCGGCTGAATGATATTCCCAATATCGCTCATAACCATAAACAAAATGAAAACCCCGGATCGATTGACCCCTTGAAAACTGCTTGCCCCCAAACATCGAATGGGAAAGGATGAAATAGAAGAGTCGCAAAAAAAGAGGCTGATGAGCCTCTGAGCAATAGAGTATGAGCACCCTCATGTTTATTTTAGTTGTAACCTATTATAAATTCGCAATTGTTCCCTCGATGAATCGTACGTGAACACTTGGAACTTGAACAAAGCAGGGCTCCTTTCCTCCCTAAGGTTATGTTGTCCTTAGGTTCTTCGGTATTATGAGCCCCTCGGACTCCCTTCCTGCAGGCGCTTCCCTTCACCTTTTGGGCTTATAGAATGCCTCTTTACGGATTTCTAAAAAATTATACCTTGCGGGGGAGGGTCTCCCCCGTTCACTGCATCCTCTTTCCGTCCATGCCGATCCCCTTACGCCGGAGGATTCTTCGTTGCTGATCCAAGTTCCCGGCAGCTTCCTTGGCCTTCGTCCATTTCCCCGGGACGCGGCTTCCTCTTGTCCCCCTTGTGGGGCCTCTTTGACGACGCGGCAGGATTCACTTCATGTTACGGCCTGGCCGGTTGCTCGCCCGGTTTCTGACCGGTACTTTCGTCGATACGCTTTTACGTACAGATTTCGCCATACGCAAGTATCCTAGCTACGCGGGGGCTTGGCCCCTCCCGTGACCGGACTTTCACCTGTTAGAAGATGGGTGCCTCGGGGCACGCGGAGAAAAAAAGAGGATGTCTCTCTGCCATTAAGGCTTTGAGATATCCTCTTGAATTATTTTGCAGGCACTAGCTGCTCGCCTTACATGTAAGATGGCTCACCGCGCCGTCTGCATTAGAAGCACGTGAACGAGCTAATCCGATTCAAATCAATGCCGTAGTACGCCCAGAAGAAACCGAACCATCTGAACCCTGCAATAGAATTACGCCCGACGAATACCGGGAAGAACCAGAATTGCTCGCCGTTGTTTAGCCAAACGTATGTGTTGCGGAACAGGCAGCGTCTGATCGCGCCGGGGTCGATAGCATACGCGGTGACCGGCATTTGCGGTACAAATTGCGGTGGAGGAGCCGTCGGCGGTTGAGCGCCTCCCGGTGCACCCCCCGGGATTCCCGGAGTCCCCGGAAATCCGCCTGGACCTCCCGGCACGCCAGGTCCGCCCGGGAATCCCGGAAATCCTCCGCCAGTTCCCGGCGTTGGAAAAAATCCCATATGTGATCGCTCCTTTCAATGAATAGGCATAATCATCATATGCATTCGCGGAAAGGGCGCTTGGGCGGATGCCCATTAAAAATCTCCATCCAGCATTTCAGTGGTGTCGGTCTCCCCTCTTTTTATGCAAAATAATGTCCTTCTTCGAGATCGGCGAGCAGTCCGGGCTGCACCGGTGTCCAACCCAGAAGCTCCCTTGTTGCCAGACTCGCCTGCGCAGTGTCGTACAGGCTTGTGATGTCGAGTGCGGCAATGGCGCCAAGAAAGCCAAAATGGGCGGCAGCTTCTTCAGATGTTATGCTAACCGCCGGCACGTTCAGCTGGCGCCCGATGACTTCGGCGATCTGGCGGAGCGGAATGCCTTCATCGCCGGCGCCAAGCAGTCGTGAGCCTGCCGGTGCAGATTCCAGGGCCAGACGGTACAGAACCGCCGCATCCAGGCGATGAACCGCAGGCCAGCGGTTTGTTCCTTCGCCGATGTAGGCGGCGAAACCCTTCGCCCGGGCGATGTTGATCATCATCGGCACAAAGCCCTTATCGCCTTCGCCATGCACGGACGGTGCAAGCGAGACGATGGATGCTCGGATGCTTCGCTCTGCCATTGCGAGCACGGCCTGGTCCACGGCGATTCCGTTTGCATGAGCCGTGGTAATGAACGGCTTCCCGGAGCCTTCCAGCGCCGCACCCATGACTTCAACGGCCTGTAAATCCAGAGCCAACGCACCTTCAAAGTCGGAGAAGTCGTTGGTGAACGCCAGATGAATCACGCCGTCCGCAGCAGCAGCGGCGCTGCGCAGCGTATCGAGATCTCCTAGCGTGCCGTACAGCGCTTCGGCTCCCGCCGCCTTTAATCCCGCTGCTTTCGCTTCAGAACGGTAAAGGCCCGTCACTGTATGGCCCGCTCCGATCAGTTCCCGAACGACTGCGGAACCAACATACCCTGTTGCTCCTGTAACCAAAACATGCATACTCATTTCCTCCTTCAATGATTGACTGCTTGAATAGCTAAAGCATAAACTATGAAGTGAACTCTAGGGCAAGCAGTCTGAAGGAGAAATGATTATGAAAATTCAGGAACTGGCGGACAAGATGGGGTTAACGATCCATACGATCCGCTTTTATGAAAAGGAAGGCTTGCTGGATAACCGTCATGTCCGGCGGGAAAGCAACAATTACCGCAACTATTCGGAAGAGGCAATCGAGCGGCTAAAGCTCATCAAGAAGTTCCAGTCCATCGGCTGTTCGCTGGCTGAACTAAAGGAAGCTCTGCAGGACCACGATACTAATTCGCGAACCAACCTGCAGATTATCGATTGGATTCAAGGCAAGAAAGAGGAGATCGAACGCAAGAAGCAAGAATATGACCAGATGCTGGACACCCTCAATAAGATGCTGGAGTACCGGACTTTGCTCATGAACGACCCGCAAAAAGCCGAGGAGATGCTAAGGAATTGGCATACCGGCTCATCCGATTGAGCTGGTGTGAAGTTAAACCTAATTAGAAATTTACCTGGGGATATCTAAAAAGCCAAAATTTCGCCCTCTTGTGGTACGGTTTACCTTAACGGTCATAACGGCGAAAATTAAGAAAGGAGCTGCCGCGGCCAACTCCTTGGCTTTTTATCCATTTCTAGTCTAAACGTAGTAATTTACTTTATTATCACTTAACAGGCACGATTCAGTTTTTCGCAGTAAACCCCGGTCATCTTCATAGTCGAAAACAGTATCCAGGAAACTTGCTCGTTTGGAGCTAAATGAACAAGTCATTTGAGCTTTTCAGCAAAGTATTCTCGCCGGGTTCCAGTTATACTAATAGTATAAGTGTTGAAAAGTTTGTTAAGGAACATAGGAGATGGTTCCTTTGAACATCGGGCAAAGCACATAGTTATCAGGTACCGTCAAAACGGTTTCTAATTATTCTACAGGTAAGCGCAGACTGGCATAACCGAAAGGATGATTATGAAATGGAAACTATAGCAATCGCAGGAACAAGTAAGGCGGGGACGTCCATGACTATGAGATCAAGCAAAATGGTCAAGGTTCCTCATGAACTGGAAAAGTCTCCGGATAAAAAAGGGAGCTTGAAGCTGGATGGGATGTCCGTTATCGAATTCTGTTTCTACACGCAAGGCAGAAAAGGAACCTTTTTTTTGCAGGATCATCTTCTTCTAATCGTCAAGTCGGGTGTCTATACCGTTCGCTTCGGTGATCAAGAATATACGATGCGGAGCAACGAAATGATGTTTATTCATAAATCAATTGGAGTCGAGTACGAGAAAGCGGGTGAACCCGATTCCGATTACATCCTCGACTATATGATGTTTTTCCTGAACGAGAAGATAGTAGATGAATTCCTCACTTTCGCCGGTTTCAAACCAATTTATCTCGTGAATGATGTTGTTCCGATAACAGTCTTTCCGATCAATGACCGCATTGGAAGCTATATCGAGTCGTTAAAACCCTATTTCGAGAACCCTGACGAAGTCAAAGAAGGACTGGTTCGTGTGAAGCTGATGGAATTGCTGTTTCACATAGCAGATTCGAATGATCGTTTGTTGCATCAAATGATGCAACCCATAAGCAAGGACAGAGGCAGCATCGCAAAGATCATGGAGGAGAACTTCTTGAATCCCGTTTCCCTTAACGACCTGGCCTATTTGTCCGGCAGAAGCCTGGCGACGTTCAAAAGGGATTTTCAAGCAGTATACAACACCCCCCCGCTCAAATGGGTTCGCAATCGAAGGCTGGATAAAGCCAAGGAACTGTTAGCGGAAACAGCGTTATCTGTTACGGATATCTGTTTTTCGACCGGATTCGAAAATATCGCTCACTTTTCCAAAGTATTCAAGGAAAGATTCGGACTCCCGCCGTCAGAGTTTAGACGGCAGCTGAGGTTGAAGGAGGAGGCCTAAGGGGGCTAAAAAGTTTGCTACACAGGCACCGAAGATACCGTTTAGCGGAATTTACCGCGGAACGGTATCTTGTTATTTACAGAAACAAAATGAGCTAAATAAACAAATAGAATGAGCTTGTAGGCAAAGAAATTCATTCGTCTCCTTGATATTCTTATACGGTAAACGCAGCAGTATTAAAATAAGAATGAAGGAGAGATTCCGAATGAAAACACGTACAAACCAAACTATAGCTAGTATTTAAAATTTCACTAATATAGAAAGGTGTTGAAACAAATGAAAAAGGTAAAATTGCAAAATGAATCGATTCCTTCGATCGCTCTTGGTACCTGGTCATGGGGGACCGGTCAAGGCGGCGGGGATGCTGTTTTCGGGAATAATCTTACCCCGGAAGACTTAAAACCGGTTTTTGATTCGGCGATGAAAGCCGGACTCAATTTATGGGACACTGCGACTGTGTACGGAATGGGAGCCTCCGAAAGCATTCTGGGCGAGTTTACAAAAGGCCGCGACGATGTGCTGCTCTCAACGAAATTCACTCCGCAACTTGGCGGGCCTGTTGAAGACCGCTTGAACAGTAGCCTGAACCGGCTCGGCGCAGACCAGACGGATATATATTGGATCCATAATCCTCTTGATGTAAAAAGATGGACTCCAGGGCTGATTCCGTTGATGAAAAGCGGAAAAGTAAAATATGCAGGCGTCTCCAACCACAATCTGGAGGAAATCAAACTGGCGCAAAGTATTCTGGCTGAAGAAGGGCTGAAAATCTCTGCTGTACAAAATCATTACAGCTTACTGTACCGTTCGTCCGAAGAAGCCGGAATTATTGATTACTGCAACGAAAACAACATTGTGTTTTTCTCCTATATGGTGTTGGAACAAGGCGCATTAACCGACAAATACAATGCGAAAAGTCCTCTCCCAAGCGGCACCAGAAGAGGAGAGGCGTTTAATGAAGACGTGCTTGCGAAACTGGAAGGCCTGATCCATATTATGAAGGAAATCGGCAATAAGCACAATGCGAATTCTGCACAAGTTGCAATCGCTTGGGCCATTGCGAAAGGAACCGTTCCGATAATCGGCGTTACGAGAACTTCCCAAATTGCTGATGCTGTAAGAGCCGATGAAATCACGCTGACAGTACGGGAAATCCATGATCTTGAAACAGCGGCGAAAGAGACAGGAATAGTAATCAAAGGTGACTGGGAAAAGCCGATGCATTAATCACTATAATCCGTTTTCGGATTACGGAACCGTTTCGCGGAAATTACCGCGAAACGGTTTTTAATTAATGAACGGTCAGGTTCTGCTCCGCACACCGGGCTTTCATGGTTTGTCCGCTGGTCTAATACACATGAATACGTTCTGACCAGATTGCCTGTAGATTCGTCTCCATCCGCGATTCATCCTTTCACGTACGTGATGAATTCATTGTGACGGATTCGAACACGTTTAAATAATTGCTTCTACGAGAGCCATCCTTATTGCACTTTGGGGCAGTTAAGTGATGTAGCGAATTTATCATCGCCGTGTGTGAAAAAACTTTCAGTTACGGAGTGATTGATGTCAATAATTCGTTTTTTAGAAAATGGTACAATGCACGGCTTGCTGGAAGCATCGGAAGCTTACCAGTTTGATATAAAAAGCCGGTTGTCATATTAATTGAGTGCGATCCCATTTCACGTACCACTGTACCCGGTACCGGTGACTCAGTCATTATCCTAGGAACTAACGCTATACCAATTCCGTGCTCAACGTAACTCGTTAGGGCTGTCATACTGGTGATTTCGAGTGTGTTTAGCGTGTTTAATGGTATGTTCCACTCTTGGGCAACCACTTCAAGTTTCTTGCGGTACGGGCAGTTCTTGGCTGTGATAAGCAGCCGTTGTCCGACGAAATCCTCAGGTGAAATGGTGAATTGTTCGCTGAGGGGATGATGCTCCGGCAGTAATACCACAAACCCTTCTTGGAATAACGGTTCAAAGAATAAACTGGTACCCATTTCAGGAGTGGAACAAAGCGCAATGTCAATCTCCCCTGTATGTAGCAAGTTGTTGAGTATGGGGGTGTTGGCGATATGTACGCTTACATGCACTTTGGGATGGGTGTTTAAGAATTTGCCAAGAATTGCTGGAAATCGAAAGCTCGCGGACGGCTCCGTGACACCAATGCGTACACTTCCGGATTCCGCTTGGGCCACCTCTATCATTGTCGACTTCAGTTGGTCGATCCGTTTCATAATATCAATGCTCTGTTCGTAAAACACTCTGCCAGCCTCAGTCAAACCAACAGATTTTTGAGTCCTGTCAAACAACTGCGCACCGATCTCTGCTTCCAGCCTCTGTATCTGCATTGTGACAGTGGATTGGGCGTAGTTCATCTCCTCCGCCGCCCGGTGAAAACTCCCTGAGCTTAGAATCCTATGGAATGTTTTCAGTGATTTTAAGTCCATGGTCACCATCCTTCGTTCAATTTAGTTGAACTCCATAATCAATAAGTTCAATTATACAGATACACTAATGAAGTATACAATATCTTTTGAGAGGGGAGGAAGATATGAATTCGAGGGAAGGCGGCACTCGTTACAGGATGCGGCATGGGCAATTGACAGAGCAACCAGTATAGCACTCGCGAAGCGTGGTGCTGTCGTGGATGAAAATCAGCAGATGATGCTGAAAAACAGTACAGAACATTCTTGTTCTAGGTGGAGAGGCACTTATGGTCCGCTGTGATGTTTCCAAGGACGACGTCGTGCAGGCGATGGTGAACCAAATTGTAGACAGATACGGATGTGTTCAAGTAGATTACGATGCTTTCAAGGACCAATGGACCATATTCAATCCAGCAATGGGCAGTCACGAGAGCCATGACCACTCTTAAGTTTCAACGACACAGTATTGAAACAGTAAATTATCATGGAGGTACAATGATGAGCAGTTTGAACCATGCTTCACAATACTATACTTCTATGGCCACCGTACCGAATTTAGCAAAGGAGTGGGCCGATAGAGGGCAATACACTACTTGGACTTCTACAGTGCCTGAAAATGCTCGTTTTGGGCCTCTCGATGTGTTTACAATTTGCGCAGGCAACATAGACAATCCTGCCATTCTCTTCATTCATGGTTATCCCACAAGCAGTTTTGACTTTCGGGAGTTGTTCGAAGAATTGAGTCAGGATTATTACGTATGTGCGATTGATACACCTGGTTACGGGTTTTCTTCGAAGCCTCGAGACGGATATGTATACTCCATCCACGATGACGCACGTTTAGTGGATCACGTCGTTCGAGAAGTGTTGAAGCTCGATAAGTTTGCCCTGTTCACTCATGATAAAGGAGACACCGTGGGCTTTGCCTTGCTGGCGCTGTATCAGAACTACAGTGAATGTCCATATCAGATTACTCATCATTTCATCACCAATGGCAATGTCTATCTGCCAATGGCGCAACTTACGCAGCTTCAAAAACAGCTACTCGATCCGGTGTCCGGCCCGGCCCTGTCCTCCAATCTCAACGGCACGATCTTGGCGCAAGCTCTTGCAACGTTGACGTATTCGAAAACCTTGTCTTCTGACGAAATCGCATCACTCGCTTCCATCTTTGATTATCAGGACGGAGCCAATGTTCAACACGATGTCATTCAATATCTCAATCAACGTTCACAATTCGAAGTAGGCTGGCTTGAGACGTTGCATAAAAGCGATGTGCCGACCACAATCATTTGGGGGGAACAGGATCAAATTTCACCGATTCGTGTTCCTGATTATGTCTGGACGACATATCTGAAATCTAGGAACCACGTTTCGACGTACTGGCGGTTACCTCAAGCGAATCATTATCTCCAGAATGATGCGCCCCGTGTCGTAGCTTCCATCGTGAACAGTGAGTTGAGGTCAGCCAATGATCTTGATCTCCGCAACGAAGAGGCATACAGGGTCTTTTGACGGCCAAGCGGGCAGGATGAGCGGCGATCTTCGATAGTTTTAAGCAAATAGCTTGTATGACCCATTTATTCGAAAATCCCCTAATTCAAAACCGAAGCTCCGGAAAAAACCGGGGCTTTGTCGACAGTATGAAGGGTGTCTTTTTAGACACCCTTCAACATTTTGAATAGACAACGGTTTGTTGAGGTTAAATTCCAGAATTCTCTAGAATTGTAATAGAATCCGTTGGACGATTTATTCTGAATATTATAAGAATGACATGATGAATATATTCCTTGTACTACATATATCGCGTGTAGTTACGGATTTGGTGAATGATGCACTTTTGGAAGTCTTTTTTATAACAGGCTGCAAGGGATTGAGAAAAGCAGGTGAGATTATCTGCGCAGGTAATCAAAATGTCCTGAATCCGCGAATCTTCAGCTCATTTAGAAAAAATCTGATTGGATGCTAGAATTTCAAGCAACATTGCTGTAGATAGGGAGAAAAATTTGGCTATATTCAATTGCATGTGCCTGTTGGTTCCTTCCAACTTACTCAACAACTTCGTGTAAAGAGGTTTGATGAAAGTCCATTCTTAAACAGACCTTTGACTTTGACTACGAAGGCACCATACACTTCCTCGCAATTTCAGGGAAAGGAAGCAATCGGTCAAGCTGTGACCCAAACTTCTTGCTGTTGCCAAATCACGCTGCACGAGCCAGCGTACGCGACGTCCCTTCCCCAGAGTGACCTTCCCCCTCTCCAGTATGGGCACGTTTCCGCGCCACGTGAGCGGGACAAGGCCAAAAATTTCGCCTCACTTATGATACGGTTCTCCGCGCTGTCTATAACGGCAAGTTTTAGGGCCACCCTATGCAGGATGGCCCTTGTATTACATGAATAAACCGGAAACATCATTCACAGCGCGTCTATAGAGGTAATGACTCTTTTAAAAAGTCTCTTAGCATCAACGGAGGTCGCCCGATCAGGTCAGCTAAAGCGTTACTCGTTTGCGCGAAGTCCCCGTTACGGCTGGCACGGAATAAACCCAAGGTGATTGCAATGCGAACTTCCGGATAACCTTTGGCAGTCAGATACGCCCGATACGCTTCGTCCGTTACGACCTTTCGATAGATCGGCCGGCCGACGATATCCGATACCAGCGCCGCAGCCCCCTCAATGTCAATCGCTTCAGAGGCCGTTAGATTTGGAGATGGACCATCCCAGTTCTTCTCGGTTAAGATCACTGCAATAGCTTGGGCCAAATCCGAGTGCGTTGTCCAGGCAATCGGACCGTCCTCGGGAACAATCAACTCGCCCGTTTTGCCAGCATCGCCTATTAATCCAACCAATGAGGAGGCGTAAAAACCGTTGCGAAGAGACGTATGGTGCATACCCGACTCTTTAAGCAAATCTTCTGTCGCTGCATGGTGAATCATAGGCGGAAAATACGACGTCGAAGAAGAGCCCATATGACTTGTGTATAGAACCCGTCCGACGCCGGATTTCTTTGCTATGTCAATCGCGGTTTGGTGCTGACGGATCCCCGCATCTCCCAAAATACCGGTTGAAACAAGGAGAACCTGCGACGCACCTTCAAAAGCATTCCGCAAGCTCTCCGCCTCAACAAAATCGCCATGACGAACACGTACGCCGCGCTCCCTTAAATCCTGCGCCTGGCTCACATCCCGAACACTGACACCAATCTGCTCAGCCGGATGAGCTTAAGCAGCTGCTCGACCACGCCCCTGCCTAACTTCCCATTCGCTCCAGTAACGATAATCATGTTACCCTCACCCTTTCCTCTTTATAAAAGTTTGCTAACTATACGGATTTGTGTAACCATATATCGCATAGGTAAATGATAAGGGGTTGAAACCCGGTCAACAATCAGCAAAAGGCCGGTTTCGTTGCTTTCCCGACACAATCGCCGTTTTGTTTGTTTTTGAGATTCGAAGAAAGCGTGGTGTAGCATGCCGGTAAATCCAAGCGACCCCCGTGTAAAGAGAACCCGCCTGTTGTTTATTCAAGCCTTTAACGATCTGCTCGACGAAAAGAGAAACATCTATTCCATTTCTGTTCACGACATTGCGAATCGAGCGGCCGTCAACCGCGCAACCTTTTATGCCCATTTTGAAGACAAATTCGCTTTTCTCGCTTATTGGATGACGGAGAAGTTTCAACTCATTCTCAAAAAAAGACTGCCGGATGATGCTGCCTTCAGTCCGGACAACCTATATGCCCTTGTTCAGACCGTCTTTCAATTTCTAGTACGATTTCGACAGTACCTCACGCCGGGAGACAAGCAATTTGAGCCGCTGCTGGAGAACGCCATGCAAAAGGAATTGTATCGTCTCCTGCTCCAATGGCTAAAATCGGGGCCTAAACAGAGCGGCCCGCAAGAAAAGCTGGAAGCTACGGCTCTTGTGGTCAGTTGGGGTATATTCGGGTCGGCCCTGCAGTGGAGCAGAGAGGTTCAAGCCCGCACGCTGGAGTCGATGGTGGAAGAGGTTATCGAGGTTGTAACGGTTAATTTAGGTGCTTTTTGGGGGCAAGCAACCGGATGAGCTTGAACGTGAATGGCCGCAATCTCCTGCTATCTGCGGGTCACACCTAGAAAGCCTAATCCGCTTAAGCACCTTCCGGTAAAAACTTGCCCTTATTTAGGGTACGGTTCACCGCGAATAATCTTCAACTATCCTGCCCGATAGCTTAATGAGGCCGTCCGATTAGTCCGCGGCGGCCTCATGATGTATTTTCTGCGCTAACGTCTCCCGAGGGAGTTCAATAAAATGAGCAGCTAGCATCCGCCAAGCATAGAAAGACCGCCATTAAAGGCGGTCTAAAAAATTCCTGTTAGGTCACAGCCACTTACCCTAATTAGAGCGTCTCAACCAATTTCTGAATCTTTGAGTGGGAAATTAAATATACAGGACCCATTATTTCTATTTTGCCGTCCTTTACACGTATAGCGCTCTCCTGTTCTGCCGCATAAACATCAATCTCTTCAGACAAGGGGAACAGGTAGCCTTGAACAAACGTGGCGTAATCGCGTTTAGAATGAGATTCATAGGCAAAATGATCAAAGTCAATACCATCATAAATAGTACTTGTTCCAACTTCATAGCCAGTGTTTATCAAGCTTAACCATTTTGCAGCCATGTTTATCGCACCGGCGCTGGCACCCATTATAACGGCATTGCTGTTCTTAATAACATCCGATAATTCATATTCCGCCAAAAAATCGTTCTGCAAAACAGGATCTCCACCGCATAAAAAAATGACAGAAGCGTTGTGAATTAATCGCTGGGCATCTTCCTTCTGCATGCGGTAATCAATGAAATGATATTCATCAAAAATAATGTTAGCCTGATTTAAGGCTCAAAACCGAAATTAGTGGTTGAAAAATAAA
>NZ_ASSD01000098.1 GCF_000520715.1 Paenibacillus zanthoxyli JH29 | reverse complement strand
CGGCCGGTTCCAGTCAGAATCTGACTGGAACCGGCCGTTTGCGCGCTCCTAAATCGCGGTCGTATGTGGACAACCGCCCGGCGCGCAGCCGTTGCCGTTTCTTATGCGAGGTAAGCGTTCAGCATCCAAATATGCTTCTCGACACTCGCTCTGATACCGATGAACAGATCTCCTGTCGGTTGATCGCCGAACGCTTCAGCCAGTGTAATGCCGGCGCTCAGTTCTTGCGCGATAGTCGTGTAATCCTTCACCAGAGCCGCCACCATTTCCTTGGCGCTCTCGCCGCCTTTCGCTTCCTCCAGGCTGGACAGAGCCAAATATTCTTTCATCGTGGAAGCCGGTTTGCCGCCGATCGCCAGCAGACGCTCCGCCACAGTATCCACATATTCAGCAGCTTCGTCATAATACTCTTCGAATTGGCTGTGAAGCGTGAAGAAATCCGTTCCGGTAACAAACCAGTGGTAATGATGAAGCTTAATTCCCAGCAGTGTCCAGTTAGCAGTTTGACGATTCAATGTGGCATGCAGTTCGGTTTGAGTTTTCAGATCAGTACTCATGATTCATTCCTCCCGGTTTTAAATATTAAATATTTAGACTTATTCTAAATCTATATATAGATTATCATATCTCTTGCGATTTTGCAATGCTTTCACCTGTATATAATTGGTGCATATCTTATCATACTTATCGGAACAGCAGCTATTATTTCTGTCACAATCATTCATATAAAATACGAAAGAACCCTCTTCATAGGGTTCTCATTAGGCGTTAACGTCTTGGATTACTCTCTTGAGAATATTTGCAATTCATGGATGGACCAGAAGTTCCCGCCGGCGCCGGTTTGGACGATTCTCACATATCTCGCTTTTCTTTGCGGAAAAGGGTACATGTCGACGTCCTTTCTGCCTCTCCCCGAAGCAACGGGCTCCCAGTTGACCGCATTCTCCGACACGTAGATGGCATAACCTCTTGGATAATCGTAAGGAGAACGCGAAGTATCCATTTGAACCGCTTCGATCCTATGCGAAGTTCCCATATCGATCTGAATGGCTTCGCCGGGAGTCATGTTCACTCCGGTATCCCAACGCGTGCTCGGATCTCCGTCGATCGTGTAGGACAACTTCTTTGGGCTCTGGTTAATATTGTCCGTCGCCTTCCACCCGGTCCTGTCCAGCGGAACAAGACCGGTAGCCGTAATTTGCGCCTTGTCCGATAGCAGGCCCGAGCCCGTTGCCCTTACCGCGTAGGTGTACACCTCTCCTTCTCTTAGCCCCCGGTCGATGTATGATGTGCCGGCAACACCTTTTGCTATGGTTTTCATTTCGCCCCCCGTCCCCGCCGAACGAAACACATCATAGCCGGTTCCGGGCGCTTCCAGCCAGTTGAGCTGTACGGAAGTCCCTCTGGCTGCGGTGGCCGTCAGGCCTCGCGGGGCTTCGTCCGCTACCTCAGAGGATGGCTGCAAAATATACTGAACCGCTTCTCCCGGCGCCAGCGTCTCCGTGAAGGTCAGCTCAGGTCCCGCATTCAGTCCGGTCACGTAGCGGCGCGCCTCTTCATACGTATCGCCGTTTCCAAAGCGTTCTCCCTCGTACGCCGTTTTCTTGGGCAGAGTAACCCTGACGCTGACGGTCTGCTGCGTATCCTCGAAGTTGACGAGGTTAACCAGCACCTTGTTCGAGGCAGCATTCGTTCCCGGCAGCGGGGCCAGCTTGGATGTATCCACAGCCCGGACATACACCAGCTTGTCGGCAAGAGCGCTTTTGTTGAGCAGACGGTAGGTAAGCGGAGCGCCATGGGTGGCGTAAGCCAGGCTCAATCTGCGCATGATGCTGACGCGTGAATCCTCGTTCTCTTTTGTATAATAAATTTCCGTCTTGGCCGGGTTGTGATTTTTCAGATTGACGTTCTTGAATTGGAATAGACTATAGTTGTAGAAAAAAGCGGCGTGCTGCACGAACATATCCGCATAGCCGATATGGGCTCTCATAATCCGGTCAATTACGGCTGACGTCCGCTCCTTCGCCCCGTAACGATAATCGTCCACATGGGTGTCGGAGGTGCCGAACTCTGTAACCAGCATTTTTTTGGGGAGACCGTTGTTCGAACCTTTGAACGTCTTCAGGTTCTCGGTGAAACTGCCGCCGTTCTTAGCAACGTAAGATTCGCCGTAAGAATGCCCATTGGTGAGATCGGTGTCCTGCTCCAGCTCCATCCGCTGCAAGGGATCGCGTTCCCAGCCGTCGGGATCTCCGCACTGCTTGACGCCGCCCCGTTGGCTTTTTTCACAGGAGTCCTCCTTGTACTTCGGCCAGTACGTCCAGCCAGGAGCGACCGTCTGCAGATGGGGCGCAATTTTTTTCCCCTCCTTATTCAGCCATTCGGCTATCGCCAGATTGACGGCTTTGGAGCGATTGAACAACCCTGGCTCATTGTCCACCTCGTAATACTGAATGTAAGAGCCATATTTCTGAAAATATTCGGTCAGCTTCTTCTTCGCGCTATTAGGCAGCGAGCCGTTCGTATTTAGCTTGATGTCCCCGGTGTACAAATACAGCGCAACCGCCTGCATATTGTAATCCTTAAGCACTTTATAGTAATTCTCCAAATCGGAACGGGAAAAGCTCACATCGCTGGCGCCGCCCGTACGCATAATATTGCCGCTGTAGGCCACGCCCAGCCACTTCATAATGTACGGCAGATGAGTGGTCGCGCCTGTATCAAAATAAAACTGCTTGTTGGCGACCATTGTACCCGTAAGCACATAACTGCCGTGAATTGGCTCGGGAATCGGCGAATCCAAAGACAGCAATTTCAGATCATCCCAAGTCCACCATAAATACTGCTCCTCCGCGCTCGACGCATAGAAGGAATGGACCGCCTTCAGCTTAAGCTCGTTGTCACCGACTTGCAGCTGTTCCTTCGGGATATAGAGTTCATATGTTTTGCGGAATTTGTATTCGCTGCCCGTTCCCGCAACGCCCGCGATCTGAATAATCCCCGACAGCTCACTGTTCGAGAATACCGCCATCTGCGGAACCGACTTATAGGCGTTCAGAATGCTTACCTGGAACAGAACCCCGTTCGCCGGGATTTTTTTCAAACGGTAGGATAACCGCAGTTCTGGCATGCTTCTGCCGTCAAGACCGGAGGGCACATTTTTAAGCACGGACGCGCCCGGCTTCGATGAATTTAGGCTGACCGTACTTCTGGCGCTTGAAGAGTCACTCGGCGCGAACTCGCCGGCCGATGCATCGCGGCTGCCAAGCTGCCAGATGATGGCACCCGCGGGGGATGCAGCTGCCGTCTCATACGCGGAGGAGAACTTGCTCATCCCGTTGTCCTGCCTCTCCGTCTCCTCACTACCCAAAAACGATACAGACAGCAAGAATAAGATGGCAAGTCCTGTAAGCTTAAGAAGTATAGATAAAGGCCGGGCTTTTCCTGGTCCTCTCATTCCCTGTCCTCGCTTTCTCTAGATGCCGTGTTTTAGGTCAAAATGATCTCATTTGGGAAGAAACAGCACATTGGGGGGAATGACCTCTTCCTGCCGATCCGGCCCTTTCCAGAACAGCTTGATATCGGCCTTCCCTTTGTTCTCAAAGTACTCCACCTTGATATCGTAACGGGTATTCCCCTTCATCCAAATGCTTCCTTCCCGGGCAACATCGTTCTGCGGTACCCAGTTGTCGATAATGAGCTTCCCGCCGATCCATACCCGCACTCCGTCGTCGGACAACGCCTTAATGGTATAGTTACCCGTGACGGGAGGCTGGATACGGCCTTGCCAGCGTATGGAATAGAAATTTCTCTCCATGCCTTCATCCGGCGGGGCATCGTGCCAGATAAAGTTGAGATTTGCGTCGGTTCTGCTTAAGAGCGGTTTGCCTTTCAGGTCTTTATTGCTAAAATAATCTCCCTTCAGCCCATTTCCGGCGGTTTCAGGCTGCCAATTCGTCATGCGGATAAAATCGTCTTTGGACAACGTATAGTCCGCGCTCATGAAGCTGCTTATTTTCTGCTGGCTGTTGTTCTCGGTCAGCATTTTACCCCAAGTCATCATGTAGACCCACTTGCTCTGGCTCTTGGCAAGCACCTGGGGATCGGGCAGCTCCCCGCTTTCCCCTATGGCGATCGGCTTCCCGTCCGCAAGCGTCAACAGACTGTCATAATAAGTCTGCTGAAAGTCGTTATTATAAATATCTGCCGCCAAAATATCGACTTTATCCGCCCCCGGATAATAAGGCGCATACGCGTCGGCCCATCCGTTAGGGGCATTTGGATTCCATACCCAGAGCAGATTGTTTAATTTATGTTTACTCACATATCGGTCGTACATGATATTCCAGAGAGCAGAAAAATTATTTTTTTTGCCCCACCAGAACCAATCGCCGTTCATTTCATGATACGGGCGCCACAATACGGGAACTCCGGCGGCCTGCAGCTGCTTCAAATATACGGCTGTCCTGTCCAGGTCGGCAATCAGCATGTCATACTGGGCTGTGCCGGGTGTCACATAGGCATCAAAATCGCTCTGGCTTAAACTCCTGGATACATTGGACCAGATTGGAGATGTGCCGGGAAGGTTCTCATGAAATGTCATGGCTACAATACCGCCGCTCTTATACCAATTGATGGCGCTCTTCACTACCGCCTCGCGCTGGCGGTCAATCATGCCGGGCGGCTGGCCGTTAATCGCTCCGAGCTCGTATCCGTGAAGCACGGCATCGCTTCCGGCAGCCTTCTTCAGCTTGCCAGTGAACTCATCGGGGCTTTCCAGATAATCATGCTGGCCGGAGATCAGGCCGTTTCCGCTTAAGTTCACCAGATATTCAAGCAAATTCCGCGATTCGGCTGACGCGGATGGATTAACCGGCGAGACGGTTTTTGAGACTGCCGGGGAGATGTTATCGGTGTTTACCCAGGGCAGTATAGCGGCAAGCAAAATCAAGGGCATAGTCACAACGTACAGCCGATGTTTACGAAATATATTCAATGTCATTTTCCTTTCTTAAGCTGGATTGTCGCCCCCGAATGTTCGTCTTCCGGATGCCGGAAATGACCGCCATTATCCAAAAAGGAGCTTGATAGCTTAGAAGCCCTGCTCAAAAGCAAGCAGGGCTGTCAAGGCTCTAATGAACTGAATTAGGTTATACTTTCAAAATATCGGCGGCCCACACCAGAATATTCGCAAAAAATATATATCAAAGCGATCCGGAAAGATAAAACGCGCTTGCGGGAACGGTTTCCTTAATTTGGCTTGGGCTTTCCCACATCAGACGAGCTTTGGCGCTCCCCGTATTGTCGTAATATTCTACTTTAATGTCGTACAGTTTCCCGGCTTCCAGATCGACTCTTCCCTTCCGCTCTACTCCGTACTGAGCGGACCAGCTAGTAATGACCGCTACCCCGTTGACCCATAACCGAATGCCATCATCCGAACTTGTATAGAAGGAATAGTTCTCGGTGTAGCGAGGCTTGATTTTGCCGCTCCAACGGACGGAAAAATAATCTGGGCCGACAGAGCTATCCGGCGTTCCGGCTCCCCAGTTAAAATCGATGGCCGATTCTTCCCTTACCAGCGCAGGCGTTCCGGAAAGCTGCATATTAGAGAAATATTCGCCGATTAGCCCGTTGCGGGGCTGCGAAGGCTCCGGCGTCCCTGAACCTTCTCCTATCGGCTGATAAATCGGAGTTGGCGCTGGAGCCGTTGTCAGCTCTAGCGTTGGCGTCGGACTCGGCGTTGGTGACGGACTCGGCGTCGGTGTTGGTGTCGGGCTCGGCGTCGGTGTTGGTGTCGGGCTCGGCGTCGGCGACGGACTCGGCGTTGGCGTTGGACTCGGCGTCGGCGTTGGTGTCGGCGTTGGACTTGGCAACGATGCCAACGCCGTAAACGACGTCATTCCCGTGATGATCTCATCGCGTGTTAACGTATACCCGTTGTTCAGAAAGCTCTTAATTGTTGTAGTGCTGTTATTTTCGTACAGCATTTTGCCCCAGGTCATCATAAAGACCCATTTGCTCTGTGATTTGGGCAGCATCGCCGGATCAGGCATTTCGCCGCTCTCGCCAATGGCAATCGGCTTGCCCGCTGCCAGAGTCAACAAGCTGTCATAATAGTACTGATTGAAATCCTTGTTATAAATGTCCGCCGCCAGAATGTCTACCTTATCCGCACCGGGATAGGTCTTGACGTAAGGATCTGCCCAGCTGTTCGGCGCGTTAGGGCTCCATACCCACAGCAGATTATTAAGTTTATGAACATTAACAAAACGGTCATACATAATATTCCACAGAGCGGCAAAATTCTTCTTCTTGCCCCACCAGAACCAATCGCCGTTCATTTCATGGTACGGGCGCCACAGGACAGGCACCCCGGCATCGCGCATGGTTTTCAGCGATACCGCCACTTTGTCGAGCTCTGTGATCAGGCTCTTGTACTGCGCAGTTCCAGGCGTGACATACTTGTCAAAATCGGCCTGGGACAGCGATTTTTGCACGTTCGCCCAGTTATAAGCCGTACCGGGCAGATTCGCATGATACGTCATGGCAACGATGCCGCCGGCCTTATACCACTTGATGGCGCTGCTGACGACATTTTGCCGCAGCCATGTCACGTCGCCGTCCGTTTGCCCGTTAATCGCCCCAAGCTCATATCCATGGAGGGCTGCATACCTGCTGCTCGTTGCTTGAAGCTTGTTGTTGAATTCGTCCGGACTTTCCAGATAATCATGCTGGCCGGTAATAATGCGGGTTCCGGAAATCGAGTACAGATAGCTCAGCAGCTTGACCGCTTTGGGAGAAGCATCAGGGTTGACCGGGCTCCCCGGAGCCTCCGCAGCCGAAGCAATCGCCGGGCTTCCTGTACCCGCGGGCAGAACAAATGTCAGGAGCAGACACAGGGATAGCATAAAAAAGAATAATCGATACATACGGTGATCTTTCAATTTCCATCTCCCTTTCGGTAACCAGGCTTCCTCTTGAAATAAGAGGCCCTATGGCTTTGCGTCCCTACCTCGCGATAGGTTTGCCTTTGTCGTAGTGGAAGGCTTTAACCTTCTACCGTACATATCGACGCTATTTAATTATTCATGAAGTCTATTATGCATAAATCCTTAATAAATAGTCTAAAAGGCCTTTTTAGTAGCTCGCGAGAATGGTTAATTAATAGCTTTGCCTATCCATTTCAAACTTTTTTTCAAGAAATAAACTGCTGCAGTTCAATGTCCTTCCAATCCAGCGTAATGCGGATATTATCCTCTTCCACCAGCTCCGATCCGGTCTGAACCTCGATGAACTCCACATCGGTCAGAGCCAGAATGCTGTGCTTCGTTCCTTCCGGTATGCGCACAACATCTCCCGCTTTTACCTTATGCAATTTTTCATTCAGGATGATGCTGGCTTCCCCGCTGATGAACGTCCAGATTTCACTGCGCTTGAGATGGTACTGGTAGCTGATATTTTTTCCCTCTGCGATAAAAATCCGCTTGGTTAGCACTTCGTTGCTTTCCTGGTATTTGACGTAATCGATCACCTTGTAGTGGCCCCATCGGCGTTCCTCGTACATCGGTCTTTGCTCGGTGCCCTTCAGTACTTCCTTGATACGTGGGCTTTCCGATTTGTGAGTGACGAGAATGCCGTCCGGACTAGCGGCGATAATCAGATCCTGAGCACCGATTACCGTGATCGGAATATCAAGCTCGTTGACAAGGCAGCTTGTCGAGGAATCCTCGGTCAGAACGCCCTTGCCCATTTGGTTGCTCGCCATCTCTTCGGTCAGCGTATTCCAGGTGCCCAGGTCCTTCCAGAATCCGTCGTACGGCTGAACAACGATTTTTTTCTCGCGTTCCACCACCTCATAATCGAAGCTGATCGAAGAGAGCAGCTTGTACTGTTTCTGCAGCTCCTCGTAGGTCAAGGGCAGCCCTTTTTGCTGCAAAATATCAAGCAAGTATCCGAGCCGGAAGGCGAATACCCCGCAGTTCCACAAAGCGCCCTGTCCAATCAGCTCTTCGGCGCGGAGGCGGTCCGGCTTCTCAAGGAAACCGTTCACCGGCATGACTCCATTCTCCCGGGCTTCAGCGCTAGAAGGGATAATGTAGCCATATTTCTCCGAAGGCAGCTCCGGCACGACGCCGATCAGTGCCAGATTTGCGCTGCTGTCGTCTAGCGCCTGCTCCAGCTGCGAAACCGATCCGAAGAAGGAGCCCTCTACATAAGGATCGACCGGCAGAATCGCCACCGTCTCATCCGGCCGAACGCCCTCTACCGAATACAGATAGACGGCCGTGAGCGCAATCGCCGGAAAAGTGTCCCGGCGTTCGGGCTCGATAATAATCTTCACGTCCGTACCCAGCTGACTCTGAATCATTTCCACCTGTCCGCGTCCTGTCGCCAGATACGACGATTCCGCGAGTCCCGCTTCTCCCAGCTGCCGCCATACCCGCTGGACCATCGATTCAGGTTCGCCGAGCGGGCTTTCCAGCACCTTCAGGAACTGTTTCGAACGTGAATCATTGGACAGAGGCCACAGCCGTTTTCCCGAACCGCCAGATAAAAGCACCAATTTCATAAATGTACCCTCCCTAAATGGTCATGATATGGCCGTGAACAACCGAAGCGTAACAAGCGTTGCTTTGCTTTCGTGCAGAAAGGCGGTTATACCGCCCCCGCCACACTCGGAGAATAGCCGCTGAGCCCGCCCATTCGAGGACGTCCTACCGAATAGTATTCCAGCCCGGTACCTTCGATCTGCTCCTTGGAGTATACATTACGGCCGTCGATCAGGATCGGCTTGCGCATGCTCGCGGATACCAGATGCAGATTGATATCCTTGAATACGCCCCAGTCCGTCAGCAGGCAGAGCGCGTCACTGCCGGACGCCGCTTCCTCCGCCACAGCGCACCATTGAATGTTCGGATGGTTGTACTGCTGGCGGAAATTATCCGCGGCGATTGGGTCGTACACCTTCACGTGCGCGCCTTCTGTCACTAGCGCCTCAATGATTTCCCTTGCCGGCGATTCGCGCACGTCGTCCGTATTCGGCTTGAAGGCAAGCCCCCATATGCCGATACTCGTGCCATGCAGGCTTCCAAGCGATTCATGCAGCTTGGCGATGATCATATACCGCTGGCCCTGATTGACTTCCACCACCGATTTGAGCAGTTTGAACTCGTAATCGACATTACCAGCGATCTGAATCAGCGCTTTCGTATCTTTGGGGAAGCAGGAGCCGCCGTAACCGATGCCGGCTTGAAGGAAGGACGAGCCGATCCGCTTGTCCAGACCCATTCCCTCGGCCACCTCGGTCACATCCGCGCCGACCTTTTCGCAAATGTTGGCAATCTCATTGATGAACGAGATCTTCGTCGCCAGAAAAGCATTCGATGCGTATTTGATCATCTCCGCGCTGCGGATATCGGTGACGACAATATTGTCGGTGAATCCTTGATGAAGCTCCCGCATGACAGGCTCCAAGGCCGGATTGTCCAGACCGATAATGATCCGGTCGGGATGCAGCGTATCCTGGATGGCCGAGCCTTCCCTTAAGAATTCCGGCGCTGACACGATATCGAACGGATAACCGGTGTTGGCAGCGATAATCTGACGGATTTTCTCGTTCGTTCCTACGGGAACGGTAGATTTCGTCATAATGATCTTATAGCCCTCCATCGCCCTTCCGACATCTGCCGCCGCGCTTTCAATGTACTGCAAATTCGCTTCGCCGTTCGGAAGAGAAGGTGTTCCTACGGCGAGAATGACGATATCCGAGCGGCGCACCGACTCCTGAATATCGGAGGAGAATTGCAATCTTCCCTGTTTCAGGTTCATTTCAATCAGTGTCTCAATTCCCGGTTCGTAGATTGGCGACTTCATCTGTCTCAGTTTGGCTATCTTGTCCTCATCCTTGTCGACGCAAATGACATGGTTACCCCCAAGTGTGAAGCATACGCCGGATACGAGGCCGACATAGCCGGTGCCGATTACCGCCAGATTCATATCATCATCCTCCTTTTAAAAAGTTGACATACGCCTGTTCGACATACTGCTTGAACTGCACCATAAAAGTCTGTTCATCGAATTTCTGCGCGTGCTTCATAATTTTTCCGACGTCCCATGCATACGATTCCACTTCGGCAATGGCCTGGAGCAGATCCTCGACCTCCTGCCGCTTGAAAAATACGCCGTTAACATAAGGGACAATCGTGTCCAGCGCCCCGCCCGCCTGATAAGCGATAACTGGTCTTCCTGCGGCGTTCGCCTCCAGCGGGGTGATGCCGAAATCCTCTTCCCCGGGAAAAATATACGCCCTGCACTGCGACATCAGCCCGTTGACCTCAGCGTCTTCAAGGCGGCCGAGGAATTTCACATTGCTCCTGGACATTCCTTCCAGCCGTTTCCGGTCAGGGCCGTCGCCGACGATGAGCAGCTTCAGCCCGTTACGGTTGAAGGCTTCCACCGCCAGATCGATCCGCTTGTAGGACACGAGCCTTGAGACGATCAGATAATAATCGCCGATGGAGCTTGAGCTTGTGAACCGGGATGTATTGATGGGCGGGAAGATAACATCGGCATCCCGGTGGTAGTAATTCCGTATCCGGCTCTTGACGACGGATGAGTTGGCCACAAACTGATTCACATTTTTGGAAGTCCGCTGGTCCCACATTTTGAGCTGCTGGATGTAGAGCTTCAGCACTCTTTTGAATAGACCGGAATTCGACTGCCGTTCCATATAGGTGTCATAGTCCCAGGCAAATCTCATCGGGGTGTGGCAGTAGCAGAGATGAAATGTGCGCTTGGGCACCTGAATGCTCTTCATGAACGCGCTGCTGGAACTCAGAACGATATCGAACCCGCGGAAGTCCAGATCGCGAATAGCCATGGGATAAAGCGGCAGCACCCCTTTAAAGTTGTCCTTCACTCCCGGAATTTTTTGCAGCCAGGAGGCCCGGATATCCGCGTCCTTGAGGTTCTCGGTCAGGCGGCTTCCGTTAAAAACCGTCGTGAAGATCGGAGCTTCCGGATACATATGGTGAAAGACCTCCACCACTCTCTCCGCCCCGCCCATTTGGATTAAGTAATCATGCGCTATCGCAATTTTCATGTGAATCATCCTCAACATTTTATGGGGCAATTTTTGTCAAAAGCGGCTGTATTACGGCTGCTTGCTTCACAGCTGTTATCCGCGCCAGCCCCTTCAGGTGCCCGCCAGCAAGCCTCTGTAGTAATCGACGATCTCTTTAACCGTATTTTCGATTACAAAATGTTCCTTTACCCGCTTGATTCCGGCTTCTGCCATTCTCTCCCTCTCCTGGGGATGATCCACCATCCAGTTAATGGCTTCCGTAAGAACCGCCGGGTCGCCCGGCTGAATGAGCAGCCCGGTCTCGCCAGGGACAACGATCTCCACCGGCCCGCCCTCGTTGGAAGCAATCACCGGCAGACCGGCCGCCATCCCCTCGACGATCACCTGGCCGAACGGCTCCGGCGTAATCGAGGTATGCACGAGCAGATCCGCCTGCTGCATCAGTCCTTGAATATCCTCCACATGGCCAAGAAGGGTTACATTCGTCAGCCGCTCCCGCTCAATTGTGGCCAGCAGCTTCTTCTTGTACTCGTCTTCGCCGAAGAGGGCGTCGCCCGCCAGCCAAAATTTGATTCGTCCGTTATCCTGAAGCCTCTTCGCCGCTTCCAGCAAAATATGCTGTCCCTTCCACTCCGCCAGACGCCCTACCAGCAGAACGTTGAAATCTTTCTGCTCCCTCCGTCCGGTCCCGCCGCCAATCGCCTTGGCGAAAGCGGAATAGACGACCAGCGTCTTCTTGGAACGCGGCAGCTCCAGCGCGCTCAGCGTGGACTTCGAGTTGGCGATAACGCCATTGGGAAGCACACGCGAGAGTAGCCGGATGCCTTTCGCGACAACCGGCTTTAGATAAGGCGCGCCAATATGGTCGCGAATATGCCAAATCAGCGGTACGCCGGCCATCTTGGCGGCAACCGTTCCGTACAGCGCAGACTTAAGGGAGTTGGTATGCACGCAGGCTACCCGTTCCTTCTTCAGCAGCGGAGCGAGCTTACGGCCGTAGGCCAGCAGCTTCATGGCAGCGGCCGGCGCGCCCAGATTGACGGTGTTGCGCCCGCGGCTGCGGATGCTCTCGTCGAGCGGAATGATCCGGACGTCAATTCCTTTCTCGCGCAGGCGGTCGGCCAGCGCTCCTTCCTCCGCCAAGATAACGAGCGGATCAACCTGATCCCCGATATGGGTAAGAATGTTGAACAGCGCCACTTCGCCGCCGCTCCATCTAGCCGTGTGATCGATATACGCCACTCTGAGCATTGATTGTCTCCCCCTTCCCCATAACTTCTCTGAATACGGCTTCCACCTGATCCGCGACATGCTCCCAGGTATATTTTTCCAGCACATGCTCCCTGCATTCTTCCCGGCTGGGAAGCAGCCTTCGGTTGCCGAGCATGTGGGAGATCCCTTCAGCCATGTCCGCAGCCGATGCGCTCTTGAACAGCAGCTCCGGCCGGAAATTCTGCAGAATTTCCCGGTT
>NZ_ASSD01000097.1 GCF_000520715.1 Paenibacillus zanthoxyli JH29 | reverse complement strand
CGGGTAATAAAAGGTAAGGAAGGAGGAGGTTATCATGCCTTCAACTAAAAACCGGATTACTCCAAAACAGAGAATCTATTTCCATAGTGAACTGCGGCAATGTCCGCATTGCGGAACCAAACTGAGACGGCATCATACCGCTTGGCATAAATATGTAAACACCTTGACAGGAGTTTTCGACGTCTGGAATATGGCATACGCCTGTCCGAACCCGGAATGCCCGTATCCCCGGTCCTATTATCGCTCTGCCGAAGCTGATGCACTCGTGATGAAACATACGTCCTACGGATTCGATGTGCTTGCGCTCGTTGGCGAGCTTCGTTTCAA
>NZ_ASSD01000096.1 GCF_000520715.1 Paenibacillus zanthoxyli JH29 | reverse complement strand
CCTGCCGGGAAGACAGCCGGAACGGCGGCTGGACGCTTCCCTGCTCGCTCCGGGCGATGTGTCCGGCCAGCAGTGAGCAGAAGCCCGTGGAAGGCCCAGGCCCGATCAGGTTGCAGGGCTCTGCGATCAGCACCTGCTGCCGGAACAGCGTTCCCCAGGACAAGGACACGAGTTCTTCCAGCGTCTTGCTAAGGCTATATGGATGCGGCGGCGGCTCTCCGGCTCCCGGATTGAACTTCAGCCGCGATCCCGCCACCAGCAGACGGACTTCATTGCGGGAGCGCAGCGCGTCAAGCAGGTACACCGCCGCCATTACATTCGTTTCCAGATATTGAGCCGGGCTCCGCCACGACTCCGGTACGGAATTTCTCCCCGCCAGATGAAGCACTTCACCCGGAGCGGTATCCTCTATCATCTTCTTCACGGCTTCGCCGTCGTTCAAATCGCAAACATACGTCCTAACGTCTTCCGGAAAAAGTAATTCCCGAGATTCGCCGGGGACCGCTGTCCGCAGCACGGCGGTTACCTCCGCTCCTTCCGCCGCAAAATAAGCAGCGGCATGGCGGCCCGTAAAGCCGCCGGCGCCGGTAATCAGCAGCCTTCTGCCGGTCATGAATATCGCCGGCTTTGCTGTATCCATTCCGCCAGTTCGGTGAGCATCTCAGAGTAGGAAGGCAGATGAAAGACCGCATCTCTGCGCGTGGTGAGCAAGGTACGATCCTGCACATGCTGGTCATCGGGAACAATCTCGGCGTCAGTCTTGTGAAAGGCCTCCTGAATCATTATGAGCAGCTCGTATTTGCTGACCGGCTGAGGGTGGGCCAGGTGAATCAAGCCAGACACCTCCGAATCCAGCATACAATCGATGGCTCTGGCCAGCTCCAGTGTTGTCACTCCGTTCCACATGACACGGCGGTAGCCGGGAACCTTGCCGGACTGGGCCAGGAACCATTCCATGAGCCCGATGCCCTCTTTACGGATTTCCGGTCCGATAATCGATGTGCGGATCGTCAGATGGCCGAAATTGCGAACCTCGCCGAGCGCCTTCGTAATGGCGTAGACAGAGGTTCCGTCCGGCGCATCCTCCTCCGTGTAGCCGCCGCGTGTTCCTTCGAACACGCAATCGGTGCTGA
>NZ_ASSD01000095.1 GCF_000520715.1 Paenibacillus zanthoxyli JH29 | reverse complement strand
GCCCGGAACGGTTGCCCGGCGTGAACCAGGGATTGCCGCTTACCCGCGCTGCCAGAGGCATGGGGCTAAAAGGGATGGAGGAACGAACCCGGCTGGTCGGCGGAACATTTGAGGTCCGGACCGCATATCCCTTCACTGTAATAACAAAGCTGCCGGTCTATAAGCAAAGTGAGATTATGTAGAGCGGTAGAGCAGATTTCTTACCGAAAGGGGAGTTTCCAACATGATTAAAGTCGTAATCGTGGATGACGATTCTTTTATAAGGGAAAGTCTGAAGGTACTCGTCGGCATGGACTCAGAGATTGAGGTGACGGGGGCTGCGGGAGATGGCGGCGAGGCGCTGAAGCTGCTGGAGAACGGGGCGGATGTCGATGTCGTGCTGATGGATATCCGTATGCCCGGCATCGACGGCGTGGAGGGAGCGCGGCTGATCAAGCAGCGTTATCCGCAGGCTGCCGTGCTGATGCTGACCACCTTCGACGATGACGAATATATTATCGAGGCGCTCAAAGGCGGAGCCAGCGGCTATCTGCTCAAAAATATCCCCCCGGACCGCATTATCCAGGGCATCAAGACGGTCCATGAAGGCAATATGCTCATTCATCCCGACATTGCCCGCAAGCTGGCGAGCTTTCTTCAGCCCGCAGCCGGGAACACGTCCCCCTGTCCGCTCGAATCCTACGGGCTGACCAGGACCGAGCAGTCGGTCGTCGCGGCGATTGCCGAAGGACATTCGAACAAGGAAATTGCCGCCGAGCTATTCCTAAGCGAAGGCACGGTCAAGAACTACATAACCGAAATTTTGAGCAAGTTGGGACTGCGGGACCGGACGCAAATCGCTATTTTTTATTTGAAAAATGGACGGTGAATCCGAGCATTATTCGTAGAGGTGCCAACAAGACGGCTTCACCTGTGAAATCAGTAACTGCATGTGTGATTCAGCAAGAGAGGAGATCAGTGCCTGCCATGTGATTCAGCTTGAGAGAAGGATCAGCGCCTGCCATGTGATTCAGCATGAGAGAGGATCAGTGCCTGCCATGTGATTCAGCATGAGAGAAGATTAGTGCCTGCCATGTGATTCAGCATGAGAGAAGGATCAGCGCCTGCCATGTGATTCAGCATGAGAGAGCGACTTGAGTGGGGTTATGAGGCTTGCCTTACGGTGAGCTGTGTTTGCCTAGCGGGTAACAAACGGGGGTGCCTCTTGCAGTGGGCAACAAGCGGGGCCGCCCCTTGCAATGGGTAACAAGCGAGGCGATCCCTAATGGCAAGGCGGATGGCTGCGGCAGGAGGTTTCGAAGAATTCCTGCATTTGTATATCTATTTCTCGTAAAAAGTCGCTCCCCGGACCCGTTCCTGCAAATGCGCTGGCATTTCGCACCCCTTCTCCCCGTTTCGGCGTGTAGGCTTCAAATAACTGCACCCTCGCATCTATTTCCTCTTTCCGGGCGAAATTCACCTGGAAAAACCTGCAGATTTGCAGGAAAACACCGCCAATTCCGGCTGAACAAACACCCTTTTGAACATTCATCCGCCTCTACACAGTGACGGAGGGCAAGTGCTCCCGGCGTGTGTTATGCCGCGCTCAACGCGCGCAGGGAAAGGCGCGTTAGGCTGTACGCATACCGGGAGAGGCCGAACACGTATGCCGATAGGGGCACGTTATGCAGCTGTACATGCACATCGGGAGCGGTCGCGCTATGCAGAAGC
>NZ_ASSD01000094.1 GCF_000520715.1 Paenibacillus zanthoxyli JH29 | reverse complement strand
GGGAATCCGGCTGCTCAAGGGCAGCCGATTCGGGGTAATCATCAGCTGGATTTCCTTTATCGCGACAGCGGCCGTCTTCCCGTTTACAGGCATGGCTATTGCTTATCCTTGCATCGTCATTGCTTTTTATTTGGGTTTTACTTTCTACAAGAAACGTAAGAGCCCGCTTAAGCTTCAAGCGGTCACGGCTAATCGTTCGGATCAACGGACTGAAGTTTCCTAAAATAAGGTTATTACAAAAACCACCGGCAGAGCATCGGATTCTGCCGGTGGTTTTTTTATTGGGATGAAGTATCTTCTTTAGGAGGTTCCGGATTGGCCGAATAATTCCGGGTCTGAATGACAAGCGTTAAATAAGCAGGATGCGGATTGATATCGGTCAGAGTGGAATAATCCGAAATTTTCAATGCCAAGGTTCGGATGCGGATGATTAACCCCATTCATTAGTTAACATAATAATTATTATGTTAACTAATTTTACTGAATGGCTTTATTTTCTAAATATAGCAACTTACTCAAAGCTTTAGGAGTCAAATACATAAAAGAATAACAAGGAGATGAAATTGTTGAAAAAGGCAGCTTATATTCTGAACACACTGCTCGCCGCAGCCCTGCTTACCACCGGTGACGGTCTTTACGGACACATCGCCGCAGCAGATGCCGTACATGGAAATATCTCTTCTGTTTCCGCCGCAGCCGACTCCGCAACTCCTGCGCTTAAGCCTCTTTGGCATGCACAAACGAACGAAAGCGGACTTTATGATAAGCAAGCGCCCGTGTCAAACAGCCTTGTATATTATGCCGCAAGCGGCAAGCTCATGGCGGCAGATCTCGCGACAGGCAAGGTGAAATGGGCCATCCCCGGAGGACAGTATCCCGAAGTAATAACCAACAGCTCCGTCTTTTACATTACAAGCGGCGGCAATCTGGTGTGTGCGTATGCCCGAAACGGGAAGATAACCTGGAAAGCAAAAGGGATCAATTCCTTTTCAGAGGTCGGAGCGCATGCCGAACTTGTAAACGGGACCTTGATTTATTTTAACGAAAACGGCGGACTCGCCGCCTACAATCCTTCTAACGGCAGGAAAAAATGGGAGAACAAAGCATTGCCCATGTACGCAAGCTCCCTGATCGGCCAATATGACGGCGTACTCATAGTATCCAGTACGGTCGATAATTACCGGACCCAATTTTTCGGCCTTGATCCCGCTACCGGCAAAAAACGCTGGAGAACCGAGGGCGTTTACTCCTTCCTCACCTACCGGAACGGACAGCTTATGATGCGCCGGCAGCCGAACCTTTCAACGGTTAGCGAAGGAATAGCTGCTCCCGGTTATTTGGTCACTTGCGTTCAACTGAATCCCCGAACCGGAAAGGTGACCCGAACGGAGAACTACACTCCTCTTCATGATATAAGTCGACTCGGCAACAGCTATACTGCCATTGTGGGCCCCTATCTCTATACCGCCGACGGCAATTTCGACAAAAACGAAGCCATCCTTCGCCGCTATACTTTAGGCCAAGACAGCAATGCCAAGCCTATCAGTTATGAACAGTATGGAAAATGGTTGTCCGGCCCAGAGAACAGCATGGCCTTCTTTTCACAGGGAACTGAATTGACCGGTGTCAAAAAGTAATCATAGTATAAGATCCTACGGCCGCTTTCCTGATCTCGTTGCCCGTGTTCAAGCCATAGGTAAGGGCGTGTTTGCCAGTTTGGACAACGGAGACATTTACTTGATCGAGGCGGCAACGGGTAAAAGGTTCGGACGTATCGTAACGAAAGCCACCGAGATCGGCAATGCATATGTGGCGAACGATGTGGTACTCATTCAGACGAACAAGGGATTATTTGCCGCCGCCCTTCCAAAACCGCTGAAATAGCCAAAAAATGGGGCAAATCCTCCTGTACTTCATCATCCACCAGAATAAAAATCGCTTAAATCAAAAACAGCGTATAATTTATGTTATACGCTGTTTTTTCGCGGCATAAATGACCGGTTTTTGATCACTGAAGATTTCAGGATAAATGCGTGTTAAAATGTCTAAAGGATTAAATAAGAATACCCGCTACCATACTTTGGGGAGGAATATGATTTGGAGAGACCTATGATAGGGGTTTTACCTTTGTATGATAAGGACAAAGAAAGCTACTGGATGCTGCCAGGTTATATGAAAGGGATTGAAGATGCTGGCGGAATCTAATAGAAGCTGTTATTATGCCGCAAAAGATGTTTATCTTAGCTGTTCAGTGGCATCCGGAATTCAACTACAAATTGGATGATTATAACTTTAGATTATTTGAGGAATTTGTAAAATCATGTAGGAAGTAAGGGGCCAAGCTATTAGCTAAACATGTTTCCGCTCGTCCCAAACCAACAGGTACCGACCTTTTCATAGAAGAATTCCGTACCTGTTTGTTTCATCTTTTGCAATTCTTTAGGAATTCAGAGTTTGTGGCTGTACCGTAACTTGTTCGTCTAATTTCAGCTGCAAAAGCTGCCCGGCATGGGTCAATCCTGCGCCAAAACCATACATAAGAATCCAATCCCCATTTTTCACTTTTCCATCGCGAATGCCAAGGTCAAAAGATAAAGGAATGGTCGCAGCCGAAGTATTCCCGAAATTGACCAAGCTGTACAGCGTCTTTTCTATCGGGTGTTCAATTTTTTCACAGATCGGCTCGATGATCCGCAAGTTGGCGCTATGAGGGATAAACCAGTCCACTTCGTCTATAGTCATTTCTGTTTTATTTAACAGTTCTTTGATCCCTCTAGGAATATTCCGGACCACCCATCGGTAAACTTCCCGGCCATTTTGCACAAGGCTTCTTGTATCGATCAATTCAATGCCGTTTGCTGTGTTCGCTAAATTGGGTCGATACACATGATGCGCCCCGCTCCCGTCACTTCCCATATGATATCCAATGAAGCTATTAAAATGGTCATCCCTTTCGACCAGTACGGCGCCGGCGCCATCACCAAATAAAATACAGGTGCTTCGATCGGTGTAATCCGTTATTTTGGACATGGTATCTGCGCCCATGACTAGTATTTTACTGTGAAGTCCAGATGAAATCATACTATGTGCCGTATGCAGAGCATATACAAAACCCGAACATGCCGCGCTTATATCCATTGCTCCCGTCTGAGCGATATGTAATCTATCCTGCACAAGGCTGGCAACCGATGGAAACGAAAAATCCGGCGTACTGGTTGCTACAATCACCATATCCACATCTTCAACCGTTTTATTGAATCTCTGAATCAAATTTTTTACGGCATCCACACATAAATCACTCGTAAATTCATCAGGATGGCTAATTCTGCGTTCTTCAATGCCCGTTCTTTGAATGATCCATTCATTATTCGTATCAACCATACGCTCCAAATCAAAATTGGTTAGTCTCTTTTCGGGCACATAAGTCCCAATAGCGGTTATTCTCGCCCCTGCCATATTTTCACCTCACATGAATTGATAACATGATACTAGTACCTGGTGCTAATTATAGTGTAAGATGCTGGAAAAAACAATATAATTTTATAGCCTGACTGCTCGACAGCCTGGAGGGAAAATCATAAAATACCAATTTATTTCAAATAACTAGAAGGATTTTAGATATTTGTATCTAATTATTATAAATAGAGTTATATGGAAGAAACTAATAGTAGAGGTGGTTTAGTACATGAAGAAAATTATTTTGTTGGCAGCTATCTTGGTCCTTATTCTCTCAGCAACTTTCAATTCAGTAAGTGCCGCACCCGCACCAGCCGAGGAAAGAGTCATCGTCTTGTTCAAAGACAAAATTGACAAGGACTTGATTGCAAGCAATGGAGGGAAAATCAACAGAGAACTAAGAAACTTACCGGCCATTTCCCTCAGTGTTCCTTCAGTCGCTTTACAAGGACTTTCCAGAAATCCGAATATTGAACTTATTGAGAAAGATTCAATAGTGAAGGTAGAAGGACAAGTTTCGGATTGGGGAATTGATGATGTAAAAGCTCCCGTTGCATGGAATTCCGGTTACACTGGAACGGGGGTGAAAATCGCTGTAGTTGATACAGGAATATCACTTAGCCATTCGGATCTTTCAGTAGCAGGAGGAGCTTCTTTTGTGTCCTATACAAATTCCTATAACGATGACAATGGTCACGGTACCCATGTATCTGGAATCATTGGCGCGCGAAATAATGATATTGGAGTCATTGGCGTAGCCCCTGATTCTGATCTGTACGCAGTGAAAGTGCTTGATTCCAGCGGAAGCGGCTATCTCTCGGATGTAATAGCGGGGATTGACTGGGCCATCACAAACCAAATGGATATTATCAATTTAAGCTTAGGAAGTCCAACCGATTCTCCTACATTGCATCAGGCAGTAGATAAGGCATATAACAACGGTACCTTGGTTGTTGCTGCCGCAGGAAACAGCGGTTTGATTAACGGTAACGGCGATACGGTTGAATATCCCGCAAAATACGATTCCGCTATTGCAGTAGCCGCAGTAGATTCATCTAATAATCGTGCCAGCTTTTCGTCGACGGGTCCAAAAGTTGAAGTGTCAGCACCGGGTGTTTCCATCTACTCCACGTATTTGAATAATGGTTATACAAGGTTGTCAGGTACATCAATGGCCACTCCTTATACTACGGGTATACTTGCCCTTCTAAAACAGCAGAATCCTGCTCTGACCAATATTGAACTTCGGGATAAGCTTGATCAGAACGTGGTGGATCTCGGGGCTGCGGGGCGTGATCCTCTTACAGGATACGGATTAATTCAGGCCCAAGCTCAGCCTCTTGAGTCTAACAAGACAGTCTTGAGTGTTACTACAGATAAAGATTTTTACTTAAAAGGAGAAACCGTTACTGTAGAAGCTACAGTTAAGGACTCCAATTTAAATGCTTTGAACAGGGCAACTGTAACCTTAACGATTACCTCTCCTAGCGGAAGCCAAACTAATGCAGTTCAGACCACCGATTCTAGCGGGGCAGTTGTATTCAATATAGCTACAAATAAAAGAACTAAGATAGGAACCTACAAAATTAATGTTCAATCATCCTTATCCGGTTACTCAAGCAGTAATGCAACCACGCAATATACTATAATCTAGTAACCAATTGATGCAAAAAGGCAGTGGAATTTTCCATTGCTTTTTTGTTTTGAATGAAGGCAATATCTCCACCATTTCCATCCCCCGCCCTGCCGAACCGGTTGCCGCCCGCCCGCATAGAATACTGTGAAATGAAGCAATATGCGCAAAGGTGGAATCTATGACATGTCCAAGAACAAGCGCGGCAAAGCGCTCTGGCGCATGCCTTCCCGCGGGAGGGGAACTTGCCCCCTGTGCGGCAGCACACGGATCAAACTATTATATACGGCCCAAGGACTTCAAGGCGAAAAATTGACGGTGTGCAAAAAATGTCAAGGCAAACAGGCGGAGTAGCATTCACACAGAGCCGTATCGGCATTAGGTTTATCTAGTCTCGTTGTGCAACAACCTCATGATGCGGTTGACTCGCGGGTTATCCACTTTTTATAAGAGACGGGTGACCCGTGTCCTCCTTGTCCCGAAAGCTGTATCCCCTCTTTCAATCCGCATAAAGAGTACGAAGCTCATCCAGCTTTCCTTTGATAAAATCTCTAAGCTCCTTCGGCGAAATGACCTCGGCGTAGCCGATCAGTTCCAAAATATCGCGGCAGGCCGCTTCATAACCATACATATTCACCGTAAGCAGAGCCGCATTCTGCTCCCAAGCCGTATGCAGAATCTCCAGCTTGTTCCGCAAATTCACGTATGGCTCTTTCACCCTGAGAATTACCGGATAAACCTCCCTCTCCTGCCGCGACCGCCTAAAAGACTTATTGCTCCCTTTCCAATAATGTTCCAATGCGAAATCTGCCGGAATTTCAAACTTTTCCTCTAATGGTTCTGCCGCTGAAATTCGCTCGCATTTAAACGTCCGGACTTCCTCCGCCTCTTCGCAGTAGGCAGCCAGATACCATTCCCCCTGCTTCACCACTAGCCCATAGGGCCGCACATTCCGAATTGACAACATTGACAACTCCCCTGCCGGTTTGCGGTAATGGATGGTCAGTTTATGCGATTTCCAAAGCGCGACACGAATGGTTTCCAGACAAGGAGCATCGGGGCGCTCGCGCCACCAAGGCGTATCGTCAAAATAAAACCGGGATTTAGCCTTAAGCAAATCCGGTTTGTACTCATCCGGCAGCGTTTTTTCGAGCTTCAGCAGCGCACTCCGGAGCTTATGACCGGATTCGGTTCCCGCGCCGGAGTAAATGCCGAGTCCCGTCAGATACAGGTGAACGACGTCGTCATTATGTAAGCTTTTTAGATCGACTGTATACCCTCCCACCAGCGAAAGACCGCCGGACGGCCCCGGAGTACTTGTAATCGGAACACCGGCTTCGGCCAGCGTATCCACATCACGGTAAATCGAACGGACGGAGGTTTCCAGCGCTTCCGCCAGCTCTTTTGCTTTCAGCTTACCCCTTGATTCCAGCAGCAATAATATCGCAACCAGCCGATAGAGCCTCATACATTCAACCCTCCTTTTGCAGCGGACAGAAAATTTCACAGACAACCTCAAATCGTTGCCATTCTGCTGTCAACAATACAAGTATATCATAGAGCCAGAACAATTGAAGGAGTTGGAGCTTATGAATGTAGCCGTACTCGGAACAGGATTTGGAGCGTATCATGTCAAGCTGCTGAAATCAATAGATCTGTGTGGACGGGTGGTCGTGTTCGGCAGGAACGATGCTAAGCTGGCGCAATTGGAGAAGCAGCTAAATGTAGAGATTGCCCGGAATATGGATGGAATTTTGCGCGATCCGGACATAGATGTCATCGACCTGTGCCTTCCGGCCTCTCTTCACTGCGAGGTTGCGGTCAAGGCGCTTGAGCATGGAAAGCATGTGTTCTGTGAAACGCCCGTATGCTGCTCGGTGGAAGAGGCTGCGGCCATGCTGGATGCAGAAAGAAGCTCCGGCAAAAGAGTCCTCGTTAACCGGTTTATCCATTTTGACCCGGCTTACGCCTATTTGCGCGAATCCTGCCAGAAGGGCACATACGGCAAGCTGCTGTCTCTCACTTTAAAAAGGGAAACGCCGCCGCTCTGGGGCGATCTCGGCTTAGAATCTCTCCACGTCAATCTGATGATTCATGAACTGGATTTTATTAGCGGGATCATGGATTATCCTGAGCTACTATCCGCCTGGGGAGCGGAATACGAGGATAAGCGGCAGTCATTGGTTCGGGCGGCATTCGGACGGGACGGCGCGATTGCGGAAATCGTCTCTTCCTCGGGAATGCCTGACGGATATCCCTTTACGGTAGGTTATGAAGCATATTTCGAGGCCGCCAAGCTGGTCTTTCATGAGAGCGACCGGGACGGCGCAGCAGATTCGGTCCTGATTGAGCATACCGCTTCCGGTGAACAGCGTCTTGTTCTGGGAGAGGTTAATCCTTACGCCAAAAGCCTTGAGCACGCGCTGAAAAGCTTCGAGCAGAAGAGTGATTCGATACTTGCTTTGGAGAATGCGGCCAAGTCTCTGGCAAACGCACTGGAAATTCGGCGGCAGATAAAACAAAAGTAGCTTGTGCTTTTCCAGCGATTAGGATATTCTGTAATAGACAACTTCATAGACTCGGGAGCTCGGAAACAGCCGGGCTGAGAGGATGGCCCTATGCCATCGACCGTAAAACCTGATCTGGGTAATGCCAGCGGAGGAAACGTCACAGGCTTTGTATGTTCAAAGACCGCTTCTTCGGATGCGGTCTTTTTTGCGTACCTGGCCTCCTCCGGCGCTACACACCATTAAGAGGAGGAATTGAAATGACAAGTCAAAGTCAAAAAGTGTATGTAGAGGGTTCGCGGGAGGATATTCGGGTGCCTATGCGCGAGATTACGCTGAGCGATACTACCGGGGTTGACGGCGTATCGGAAAATGCTCCCGTGCGGGTATACGACGCAAGCGGCCCTTATTCCGATACGCAGATGTGTACGGATATCCGGAAAGGACTCCCCCCGCTCCGCCGGAACTGGATTTTGGAACGAGGGGATATCGAGGAATACGAGGGCCGGAACGTAAAGCCGGAGGATAATGGACTAAGAAGCGAGGAACAGGATGTTTCCACAGAGATTTTTCCAGGATTAAGACGGCAGCCGCTGCGAGCCAAGAGCGGAGCCAATGTTACGCAAATGCACTATGCCCGTAAAGGGATCATCACGCCGGAGATGGAGTTCATTGCCATCCGTGAAAATGTCGATCCGGCGTTTGTCCGGGATGAAGTCGCCAGCGGCAGAGCCATTATTCCTTGTAATATCAATCATCCGGAAAGCGAGCCGATGATCATCGGCCGGAACTTCCTGGTCAAGATTAACGCCAATATCGGAAACTCCGCAGTCTCCTCCTCAATTGAAGAAGAAGTGGAGAAAATGCGCTGGGCGACCCATTGGGGATCGGATACGATTATGGATCTTTCGACAGGCCGCCATATTCACACGACTCGGGAATGGATTATCCGCAACTCCCCGGTGCCTGTCGGCACGGTGCCGCTGTATCAGGCGCTGGAAAAGGTCGGCGGCAAGGCGCATGAGCTGAGCTGGGAAATTTTCCACGATACGCTGATTGAGCAGGCGGAGCAGGGCGTCGACTATTTCACAATCCATGCGGGCGTGCTGCTGCGCTATGTCCCATTAACCGCAAAAAGGGTAACAGGCATTGTATCCCGGGGCGGCTCGATCATGGCGGCCTGGTGCCTCGCCCATCATCAGGAGAATTTCCTGTATACCCATTTTGAGGAAATCTGTGAAATCATGAAGACGTATGACATCGCATTCTCTCTTGGAGACGGCCTGCGGCCGGGTTCCATCGCCGATGCCAATGACGAAGCGCAGTTTGCCGAGCTGGACACCCTGGGCGAGCTGACCGAAATTGCCTGGAAGCATGATGTCCAGGTTATGATTGAAGGCCCAGGTCATGTGCCGATGCAGAAGATTAAGGAAAATGTCGACCGCCAAATGGAGGTTTGCAAGGAAGCTCCTTTTTACACGTTGGGGCCGCTCACGACAGATATTGCGCCGGGCTACGACCATATTACTTCCGCCATCGGCGCGGCGATGATCGGCTGGTTCGGCACCGCCATGCTCTGCTATGTGACGCCCAAAGAGCATCTGGGCCTCCCGAACAAGGACGATGTCCGTGAAGGCGTTATTGCCTATAAGATCGCGGCGCACGCGGCCGATCTGGCCAAAGGGCATCCCGGAGCCCAGGAGCGGGACGACGCGCTGTCCAAAGCCCGGTTCGAATTCCGCTGGAAGGATCAGTTCCAGCTGTCGCTCGATCCCGAGCGGGCGATTGAATATCACGACGAGACTTTGCCCGCGGAGGGCGCTAAGACAGCGCATTTCTGCTCCATGTGCGGACCGAAATTTTGCAGCATGAGTATCACGCAGGATATCCGGGAGTATGCCAAGCAGCATAATCTGGAGGACAGCGAAGCGATTGAGCGTGGAATGAAGGAGAAATCGCAGCAGTTTGCGGAGGCGGAGCACGGGTTGTATCGTTAATATTGATGTGAATCGGTAATAAATGAGGCGGCACTCTGAAGCAGAAAGCTTTGGACTGCCGCTGTTTTTATTGAATTTAGCTGTATTTAGAAACCTGAGCGGTCCAATAATCTTCCTTTTACAAGTAAATAATTTACTTTCTTCAATCTTCTGTTCAGCACTCTCTCTTCGATCATTCCATCTTTTTTGACAGCGGGTCTCTCACGGTCACGTTTCGGAAACTGAACCGAATCATCGGTGAGTAAATATGCTGCTACATCCTCTGCCCCTTTCGGAATATCTTTTCCCGTGACATTTTTCGATTTGATCACAAAGCTGTCATTCGCGGAATCATACGTATACGAGATCGGCATAAATGCATTGTTGTCTATGATTTTCCCCGGAGGCGTTGTCCTGGCTCCTCTCTCAAAATCCTCCAGTGTATATTTAATCATATCCGTCTGCATCAGTTTCTCGCCCGTCAGCGTATACATGTTTGATCCCAATTGCTCTGGATGCCCAAACGGTTGGCAAGCACGCTAATAGGGATGAACATCGAATTCTGATTCAATGCGGAATTCGTATCCAACTGGTCGGCGACTCCGTCAACCGTAACCATTTTAGACCCAATAGTGAAAATAACCGTCTTATCGTCCATGTTAATTGTAGCTGTTTTACTCTTGGCATCGTAGCCAACTTTCGCCCCGATCAGTTCGCTGATTGAGCGCAGAGGAATCATCATCCTATTATTCGAATCTATGTAAGGTGATTTTGGTACGGTGTAGAGCACATAATAATCGTTGATTTTCAGCAATACAGAGTAATCTTTAGGTGCAGTTTGGGCAGTTCCCGAATTATCACTTCCATATAATAGTGTCCCTCTTAATCGAGAAGTTGTGCTCCGTCCTCAACGTATCTCGCAGCGGATATTACAAATGGCGGTCCAGACCGGAACGCGAACGCGCCCGGCAGCACCGGGAATGGACAGAGAAGTGAAGCGGCGTATGCCCAGTCGAACGGACTCTACGGCAGTCCCAAGCTCACCTCGTACCTCAAACGCAGCGGCATTGTCATCTCCGAGCGCACCGTCTCCCGGATCATGAAGAAACAGGGTTTGCGTTCGCGTACCGTCAAAAATACAAGGCGACGACCAACTCTAGGTACTCGTTACCGGTTCAGGAGAATGTGTTGAACCGGAGTTTGAGGCCACGAAGCCAAATGAGAAATGGGTGACGGATATCACTTACGTCAGTAAGATTGTCCGTGTTAAGGAATACTGGTGAAGAGTGATGGAGAAGCAAGCAAAGGACCGTCAGGGTAAATTCGTTCCCTGACGGTTTTTCTTAAGATCAATCCACAGTAAACCGGATGTTAATCAGATCCTCGCTCAGTTTCCATAAACGAGCAGCCAATTCCGGATCGATCGCCCACGGACGAACACCATCCGGACGGGTGCTGTCGGCGGGAACGGCTTCCGCAATATCCACGTCTTCGCAATATACGCCGCCCAAGCCGTCAAGCTGCGGGCTGACCGCGCACCATACGCTCGTCGCCGCACCCTGTTCCACCGTCTTGAACACAGCATTTTGTTCGTTGGAAACGTAGCGTCCCTGCTCGTTTTTGATCGGCTTCGGGCCCCGCTCTTCTTCAGTCAGGTCCTGCCCAAGATTCGTTTCGGGGATTAATCCAGGATGGACTGAGAACGCCCGGACGTCATGTGCCTTGCCCCGTTTATCCATTTCCAAGGCATACAAGATGTTCGCGCTTTTGGACTGGGCGTAAGCTTTCCATTTGTCATACGTTTTCCGCTCGAAATTCGGATCGTCAAAATCGATACCCCCCAGTCGATGCGCTCTCGACGAAACCGAAACGATCCGCGCACCGGTTGCCCGTTTCAAAGCCGGCCAGAGCCTGGCGGTTAATTGAAAATGGCCGAGATGATTCGTGGATAGCTGTGATTCGTATCCTCGGTTGTCGCGCCGGAGAGGTGTCGCCATCACGCCAGCGCTATTGATAAGGATATGAAGCGGCCTGTCCGTAGCCAAAAAACGCTTGGCGAAACTGTCAATCGAGTCCGGATCCATCAAATCCATCGGTATCAATTCTGTGTTCGGGATATCCTTTAACGCGGCCGCACCTTTCTCCAAGCTTCGTACGGGGACAAGAACAGTCGCGTCGGCATTTGCTAGAACCCGCGTCGTCTCCAAACCGATCCCTGAATATCCACCGGTCACGATGGCAACCTTCCCCTTTAGACTTAGTCTTCCCAAGACTTCCTGCGCGGTTGTTTGAGAGCCGAAACCAGAATGGATCGGCGATTGAATAAATTGTTTACTCATTTAGCTCTCAATCCTTTCTTAGAAGATAGGTCTAGTCTATAATTTAAGGTAAACTTTAAATCAAATATAAAATCTTTTTTCGAGTTAAAAAGTGAAACTTGAATGAAATCATATAACGAGCTTGATCATTCAAGAGTAGAAGACGCAGACCCACGGTTTTCAACCCTATTTTTCTTTCAAAAGCCAAAGTGCGTAACAGTTATACCAGTATACGGAGGAATAAAGCATGGAATATACGATTAAGGACGTTGCAGTAAAATTTAACTTGGCTCCCCACACCTTGCGGTACTATGAACAGGAAGGCTTGTTGCCTCCCGTTCGCCGGTTAGAAAACGGGAGGCGGGTTTATAGCGAAACCGATCTGTTAAGAATAGAAATGCTCTGTTGTATGCGGGCCACAGGAATGTCCGTGGAAGCCATCAAACAATATAATGCTTTGAATCATCGAGGCGAAGACACGCTTCCGGAAAGGCGTCAAATTATCGCTAGCCAAAAGGCGATCGTCGAAACTCATATTCAGGAATATCAGGCTTTTCTTGAACTATTGAACAAGAAGCTGCAATATTATGATTCGTTGATCTCTGAGAAACGCCAGTAGGCTAAAACCGTGGAGCGGTTCCGGCTGAGTGGGGATTCACTGCTTCACTCTTTTCCTCATCATTTCGATGAATTCTTGATTGCCCAGTTTCTCCCGTGCTTCGACCAGCGGCTTCACAAGGCCGGGAATAACGTATCGAAGTTGGTCTTTTCCGTCCGTTGCAGCTTCATATACTACTTTGGCTACATCCGTCGAGTCTATTCCCCTATTGGTCGAAAGCGATGAGAAGAAACGATCCATCTCCTCCAAAAAGCTGCCGTAAGATTCGGGCAAGGCCAGAGTAGGCTTATTTTCTTCGGCCGCATCAGTAAAATTACTGTAGAAACCGCCCGGCTCGACCAATTTAACCGTAATGTTTTGCGAAGCCAGCTCATAGGACAGGGACTCGGTGAAGCCTTCAATCGCAAACTTGCTGCTGCTGTACACGGAAATCATCGGCAAGCCGATGATTCCCCCGCAAGAGCTGATATTAATAAGAGTCCCTCCTTGATGTTCTCTAAAATGAGGAATGATCGCACGGGTGACCTCCATCACACCGAATACGTTGGTTTCAAATTGTTTTCTGATTTGTTCGCGGGAAACGCCCTCAAACAAGCCATTTTGTCCGTATCCTGCATTGTTCACCAATGCGTCAATTTTTCCAAACCGTTTTATTCCTGCCTTAATCGCACTTGCAATGCTATCTTGGTCAAGCACATCCAGGCGGGTAACCAACACACCTTCCAATTGGTCTAACTCCGTCTCCTTCTCAGGTGAACGCATCGTTGCAACCACGTTCCAACCATTGGAGGCAAATAGCTTAGTGGCCTCTCGACCAAGTCCCGACGATGTTCCGGTAATAAGAATGGTTTTCAAGTGAATATTCTCTCCTTTATTTAAAAAAATTTTGTCCTCACTTGTATTGGACGTTCACATTATAGATCTTAAAGTGAACTTTAAGTCAAGGTTGTATGAGACATAAAAAATAAACCTTCAGAGGCACCGGGAAAAAAGAAACCGAGGTTATCCAGAAGGCCTGCTGTTATTAGCCGTCACAGATGGCAGCTATAATTGATCATCCGATAGCTTTTTCAGTAATTGAAGCATATGCTTTCTAGTTGCAACGGTTAAGAAGCATAATCTGCGGCGGATTCGTTTTCACAGTCTTCGGCTCAGTTGCCCTGGCTTGCTGCATGCAAACGGAGTCAGCATAAAGGAGATTCAGGAATGGTTAGGGCATAGCCATTGCTCCACGACTGCCAACATTTATGCTCATCTCGATTCCAGCTCAAAGATCATCGAGATCGCCCTTGACTGTTGATTTTACGGGAGTAATGCTCGTGATAATCAGCCGCGCCTATCTTTTCCGCGTCCTATCCATACAAAAGCGCGGTGAGTAAAAAGCAGCTGAAAAATAGCAAGATAGGTGCGGAAGACACGAGAAAAGCGAGGCGGGCAATCGCGGAAAAACCTTATGGCTCTAGGCTTCAAAGCCTTTTTGAACCTTCAAAAAATGGCTCGCCTAATACGGTGTTAGACGATGGTATTGCCTTCTTAACAATACAATATATACCAATATCCCTAGGAATCTTACTCAACTTGGAACTTTTAGAAATACGCTCAGTTAATTTCACCTCACCTATGCCTTTTTGCAATACTTTCGTATAACGTCTTATCCACGAAGTACGCATTTAAAACGTTTTATGAAGTATTCGAGAAATCATGGAACTAGCTGCCCGTCAGCATAACACCGCGCACGGTCTACTATTTTAAGTTTAACCCTGCACATTCTTCTCCCTCCCGCTCTTGACCCACAGCTTCGATATATCCAGAAACCCGAACGAGCCGGTATGCAGGCCGAGCAGGCTCTGGCTGAGCTTCGCTCTTTTGTTGAGATGGCAGCCGTGGAGCAGCCAGAAATTGTCCCGGGCAAGCTGTTCCGCTTGAAGCAGGCTGGCGGTGCGCTTCTGCGGAGGAAGCTGAAAGACATCTTCCAGTTCACGGTCCAATAAATCGGTATCCGCACAGTTCAACGATAGGTGAAGGTAGTTCTGTTCATTTTTATAGAAATTCATCATCCCCCACTCCCAGTCATCCTCCAGCACCTCTTCCGCAAGGAGTAAATCGGCTTCCAGAAGAACATGCTCCCGATCCCTGCTGTCGAGCGGATGCAGCACAAGGTTCAGCCAGACTGCGCGGCATCTTTCTTGCAGCCATTCGGCTTCCTGGCTTTCCTCCTTCTTGGGCGGATAGGCCAGTCTTAACGGCTCACCAGCATATCCCGCACGGCGCAGCAACTCCACGGCTTCGGTCAGATTTCTCTCCTCCACCCGCCGCTCTTTACTTACCCAAGGCAGGAAGCTGTCCGCAGGTATGTAGCGGCTTCTCCCGAGTTCACGAATCAGGGCGACCCGGTCATATACGATGCGCAGAGCCTCGCGGATCTCCTTCCGGTGATGGACCCCTTCCCGTCGCAAATTGAACACGATATACCGGCAGCCGAGCGCCGGGTAGTCGATGCTGCTGTTATATTGGTTCCAAGGCATAAGGCCGTCGCTATCCGTGCCGGAAAGCTCGTACTGCCGGTCATTGCCTGTCCTCTCGGGAAAAAACCAGATTTCCACCTTATCCAGCAGCGGCCGGATGGCGTAATAGTCGTCAAATGCCGTAAGTGTAAGCACATCTTCATTCAGGTTGGTTACACGGAAAGGGCCGGTACCGACCGGGGTTCCCGAGAAGCTGACGTCACTCGGAAGAATGGACATGTACAAACTTCCGGCTACATGTAAAAAGAACAGGTTCGGACGGCTCAGGCAAAAGCAAATCGTATAATCGCCTTCCGTTCTCACCCCTTCTATGTCCCGGTACTGCCACAGCGACGGGCTGTCAACCTGAAACAGCCTTTCCAATGTATATTTTACATCGCCGGCAGTTAATGCCCGGCCATGATGAAAACGAACCCCTTTTCGCAGGTAAAACGTCCAGCGGGTATAATCTTCATTGTGCTCCCACGTATGGGCAAGCCCCGGAAGGAAGCTGCCGCTTGCGGCTTCATAGCTCACCAGCGTATTGCAGACTTGTCCGATTATGTATGCTTCAAATGCCGTAAACACAAAGGCCGGGTCCAGCCTCTCCAAATGGCGGTTCCGCATCATGCGCAGCACGTCCTGTCCCGACGGCCTTTCCGGCTCGCTGTGAAAGCCCATCTGCCGGTTCAGCTCGGTCCACAGCTTTTCTCTAAGGAGATTGCTCACCTCGGGCGCTCCGATCAGCTCAATCGCTTCCTTCATTTTTCCTTTGGCTAGCAGCTCCTGAAAAGTCTCTTCCCATATTTCTTCCGTACTCCGCAAAAAAGTTAACAACGAAGTATGCCCTCTTCCCCTTCCAGCCTTCCACGAGATCAACTCCTTCTCCTCCAGCCGCCGCAGAATAAACTTGACGTTGCGGGGAGTGCAGGACAGCAGTTCGGACAATTGCTCAATCGTCACGCGAACCGGCTCCTCCGGTCTTCCGGGAGATTGCAGAGCAGTTGCCAACCGCATAAAATGGGCGTCGCTCAGTTCCACCTACCTCACTCCTTTAAAGGTGAAATCACTCCATGTAAGATTTCACTTTTCCTTCCCCTTTTTTGTATTACAATTATACCCATGTCCCCAGTCGGATGACAAGATACAACTTTGAAGGAGAAGCACTATGAAGCAAACATTACGCCATGTCCATCCCCTCGCATGGACCATCATTGTCGGGACGATGTTCGGTAGGCTGGTCACCTCGATGAGCATCCCCTTTCTTTCCATTTATTTGACCAAAGTACTGGGCGCATCGCCGACGCAGACTGGGTTGACCATAGCGGTCAGCTCGCTGGCCGGAGTCTCGATATCTTTCTATGGCGGCTACATCTCGGATATTATCGGGCGCAAAAAGGTGATGCTGGTGTCGATTTTCAGTTGGGCCTTAGTGTTCGTCGGCTTTGCTGTGGCTGGTCATCTGTGGGTGTTCCTGATTGTCAATACGCTTAACGGATTATGCCGCGCCGTCTTCGAGCCAACCTCAAGGGCGCTGCTGTCGGATATTACCCCCGCAGAGCATAAGCTGCTGGTCTTTAATCTGCGTTATGCCGCAATAAATCTGGGTGTCGTCTTCGGTCCGATCATCGGCCTGCAGCTTGGTTCGGCAAAGTCGACCTTTCCGTTCCTGATCGCCGCCATCGTCTATATCGCCTACGGACTCGTGCTCGTTCTGCAGTTCGCCCTGCATGGCAA
>NZ_ASSD01000093.1 GCF_000520715.1 Paenibacillus zanthoxyli JH29 | reverse complement strand
TCTGCGGCAGAGACGGATTCTCCGCGGATGAGCCGCAAGGCGTCACGAGCCAAGGCGCGCCAGAGCTCCTCTCTGGCAGGCCGCTTTGGAATTGGCGCGGCCGCTGCGGCAGTTATTTTTGGTATTGCCATATTCAATATGCCGGAGAAGCTGCCGGGAGCGCAGGTGGACACGATGATGAAGAGCACCGCTGAGTATAACGATTCTAGGGAGAATGCAAGTCCGGCGGCGACGAACGATGGCGGAGCGGACTTGGGCTCGGGGGAATCTTCAGGCGGGGCGGGCGTAACCTTTGGGGGAAGCGTAGAGGACAGCGCTCCAGCCGATGCCGGAACGTCAACATTGGCTGCACCGGAGAGCCCTCCGCCGAAGAATGGCGGGCAAGCGGCAGAGGACGGCGGCGGTAAGCCAAATGCAGCCGAACCTACGAAGAAAGCGCGAAGTGATCGTGCAGAAGGGCCGGCTGCAAAGACAGACCCGAGCATGGATAGACGAGTCACTAACAAGCAGACGGCAACTCCCCTGCCATCCGCCAATGCGTCAGCGTCGCCGGAAGCCAGCATGGATGATAAGGCCGGTGAACAGAGCGATTCCTTAAAGTCGGATAAAACGCTGCAGGCGCCGCAATCGAGTGGCGGAGATATGGGGATTATGGATATGGCTCCTGCGGAATTGTCGCCAGATTCCCTGTCATGGAAGTCGCCCGACAGTCGATATACGGCGGTAGTGGAAGGCAATCAGCTGGTAATCTACCGCGATGCAGCAGATGCAGATACTTCAGACGGGAGACAGGCTGTCGATAAAGTTACAATTGAGGGAACCTGGGTGTCGGGAAAATGGTCGGAGGACAGCCGGCAGTTTACGTATGTGACGAAGACAGACGGGAATAAGGTGAGCGGCGCGTATACCGTACCGCAGGAGACGGCGGACCCTGCTGCTGCCCCATCGGCTTCGGCAGCGCCGGCGTCTCCATCCCCGTCACAGGGAGCTTCAACAAAAAAGTGAAAAGCTGGCACGTTTTGCGGAGCTGCCGAATACAATATAGCATGAGGACAGGAATGCTTTAGGGCGGCAGTCCCCCGCAAATACATCGGTATGACCGTCGGCTAAGGAAGTTTCTAGAGCTTCCCGCACCGTCGTTTATATAGATGAGCCGCGTAAGGGCGGAGAGGTTTTGGCTGGCTTATGCCGAAGCTTCTCCGCTTTTGCTGCTTTCGGTGGCCATTTACGCGCAGGAATGTTTTTTGCTAAACTATTGAAACGTAGAACCTCATGAACGAGCAGACCTGAAAAAGGAAGTGGCGCGAAGGTGGATGCCAAGACAGCGGCCAAGGAAATCAAGCAGGGGAATTTCTCCCCGGTTTATTGTTTATATGGAAGCGAAAAGTTCCGAATGAACGAATTTGCGGCTTTTTTGGAGAGCGAGCTGATTGCGAAGGAGGACCGTGATTTTGCGGTGATTCCTTTCGACCTTTCCGAAACGCCGATCCAGGCGGTGGTTGAGGAAGCGGAGACTGTACCGTTCATGGTGCCCCGCAAGCTGCTGGTTGTAAGGGATGCCTCGCTGTTCACGGCAGGCAAGGATAACGCCAAGCTGGAACACCGCGTCGATGTCCTCCAGGAATATTTGACGCGTCCCGCTGAATTCAGCATAATCGTCTTTCTAGTCAACAGCGACAAGCTCGATGAGCGCAAAAAAATCGTTAAAACGCTGAAATCGGCCGGCACCGTGCTGCCGTTTAATCCGCTCGGCGCGGAGGAGCTTCTCCGCTGGGTGGAAAAAGGCATCCGGGATCGCGGCTGCACCGCCGCGCCGGGGGCGGCAGAGGCGCTTATCGCCTGTGCCGGCACAGGGCTTCAAGGGCTCACAGCCGAGATGGACAAGCTGTGTCTGTTCGCCGGAAGCGGCGGAACGGTAGATACGGCGGCTGTGGAGAGTCTGGTGCCGCGGGGAACGGAGCAGAACGTCTTCACGCTGGTGGAGGAACTCGCGAATCTGCGTCTGGATAAAGCGGTGGGAATGCTGCACGAACTGCTCAAGCAGCGGGAGGAGCCGATCAAGATTGCCGCGCTCATCACGCGGCAGTTCCGGATTATTTTGCAGGTCAAGGATTTGTCGGCCCAAAGCTATTCCCAAGGTCAGATTGCCTCCCAGCTCGGGCTTCATCCCTATGTCGTCAAGCTGGCCGGGGAGCAGGCACGCAAGTTCGGCGGAGCACAGTTGAGAGAGATTTTAAGCAGCCTGGCTGATCTGGATTACCAGATGAAGACGGGCAGAATTGACAAGGTGCTGGGATTGGAGCTGTTCATGCTGCGGCTTGGCGCTGGGAAACCAGCATAGGAATTCTATTTATGTAAACTATCTTCTTTGATTCTCATAATAGGCTTTGTCGGCATGCCGATGGTCGGTTCCCTTCAAGTAAGCGAGAATCAGCCCCGGTTGCTTGATGAGATACCAGTCTCCTACTTGGTCGAACTTTCGGCAGGAGGTAATCATACAACGATGCCCAGGCTCATCCGCTCAAATCTTCCTGTGGTGCCGCCGCCGATGTATTTTCCCCCGGACAGATGCCACTCGATTTCGGAGAGCATATTGTCCGTCATCCGGCTGTCCGCGTCGATCGTCACGATGAATTCTCCTCTGGCCGAAGCTGCGCCGCTGTTTCGAATTTGAGATAAATTTTTGCGGTCGTCGTGGACAATTGACACAATTATACGAGCGGGCAATTTCTTCCGTCTTGTCGGTGCAGCGGTTCAGAATGACGATGACCTCAACCCGGCCGGGGCAGTTCTGCGAGGCGGCAGCAATCTGAGTCCAAGCATTTCGGGATATATTTTTCTTCGTTGTGCGCGGGAATCAGGACGGAGAAAAGAATCTCCCCACTTCTTCCGGTCCTGCAAAACTTTGGCTGTCCATAATGAATCATTTCCTATTTTCGGATGCCGTCAAGCAGAACATCCGTCATTTTACGGTACATCCGCCTCACATTTTCCTTATCCAGAAAGCGCGTGTTGTTCGCCAATCCCGAATAAGAGCTCAGCAGAGCAAAAGCCATTTCTCCGGGCTCCTGCTCCTTGAATTCCCCGCGCTCGATTCCTTCCCGGATCATTTCTTCAAAACGCTGCACATAGCCCGTAATCATCGCTCCGAATTTCTGGACTGCTTCAGAATCCACCCCGGTGGTTGCGATAAAATCCTCGCCGGCTTTGGTAAGCGAAAGATCTACGTTGTCAGCTAAAAGCTCGCTGTAAGCATACAGCTTGTCGACCGCCGAAGAGAACCGGGCGGAGCGGATATCCCATTCTGTCCAGTTCGACGAAGGAACAACAAAAAAACCTGAACCGCGTCATCGGGAGCGGTCAGGTTCTTCAATTGCTCGATATAGAAGCTCTTAGCCCTGAGCGGAAAGAGCGTTCAGTTTCTTCGCCAAGCGGGATTTCTTGCGGGCAGCCGCATTTTTATGAACCAGACCTTTAGTTACGGCCTTGTCCAGCTTCTTGGAAGCAGCTTGAATAGCAGCTTTGGCAGTTTCTACTTCCGTACCTTCCACCGCGAGGTCGGCAGCTTTGACAGCTGTACGAAGGGCGGACTTTTGGGAAGCGTTCAGCGCACGGCGTTTTTCCGTTGTCTTAACGCGTTTTACCGCGGATTTAATGTTTGGCATTGCATTCACCTCCTGTAAGGCATTCGGAAATCATCAAAATGATTCACAACTTAAAATAGTTTAGCATGTGTGATAGCAAAATGCAATAACCAAACCAGGTGATTTCTCCCTTCATTATTGTATAATCGCGCCCCTCCTCCCGCACACTATGGTAAAAAGGATAGGAGGCTCATCACGTATGGAACTGGATCTGCAGCTTTATTCGGTACGCACTGACCTGGCGCTGGAGTCCAAGGAGATGGCCCAGGGCATGAATAACATGCCGATTCCCGGGGTGAATGAGGAAGTGGAGGAATTGGGCGGCATCAAAATTACACGGCTTGCCGTCAGCAGCGATGAAGCTTCTCAGAGAATCGGGCGGGCAATCGGCAATTATGTCACCCTGGAAGTCCCTGGACTGCGGGGCGGAGACACAGGGCTTCAGCAGAAAGTGTCCGAAGCTTTTGCCCGTGAGTTCGAAGACTTTATGAGACGGGTCGGAATTGGCCGGAACGCCTCTGTGCTCATTGTTGGGCTGGGCAACTGGAATGTGACCCCGGATTCGCTGGGACCGCTTGTGGTGGAGAATGCTCTGATTACCCGGCAATTTTATGAACTGATGCCGGATCAGGTAGCCCCGGGATACCGCAATGTCAGCGCTATCGCTCCCGGTGTGCTGGGGGTGACCGGAATCGAATCCAGCGAGATTGTCCAGGGGATTGTCGATCGCACGAAGCCGGATGCCATTATCGCCATCGATGCGCTCGCTTCCCGCTCGCTGGAACGGGTCAACACGACGATTCAGATTGCCGACATCGGCATTCACCCGGGCTCAGGCATCGGCAACAAGCGGCGCGGGCTGACGCGGGAGGTACTGGGTGTTCCCTGTATCGCCATCGGCGTTCCAACGGTATGTTATGCCTCCACAATTGCCGGTAATGTGCTTGAGATGATGAGAAGCCACTTTGGCGGGGAAGGCGGACGCAGCAAAGAAATTATGGGGCTGCTGGACAGCATTACCGAACAGGAGCGGCTGGCTCTGGTCAAAGAAGTGCTGGAGCCGCTCGGTCATGACCTGATTGTAACGCCGAAGGAAATTGACGAATTCATCGAGGATATCGCCAACGTCGTGGCCAGCGGACTGAATGCGGCGCTCCATGATGCCGTCGATCCAGGCAATGTTGGCGCTTATACGCACTGACACGTACCCTATTTGGAACGCGCAGGAGATGAACTGACCAGACGCAAGCCGGGAGGAGGTCCGATTTTCCTCTTGCCGGTTTGCATGAATTTAGAAGTCTCCTTGCTCCCGCAATGAATCTGAGGTGCTTCTACAGCTAAGACTCTACATCCTTTGCGGGGTTATTTTGTCTTCCTTTCGTTCTATCGTCTCTCTCTCACTCATAGATTTGAAGTATGAGAGATTACAGCGAGCTTGAGGAGGACATAACAATAATGAACAGAAAATGGTTTCATTTGTGGAACATCGGCCGCTTACGGTCAAAAGTGCTCGACGCGCTGGCGCTCGGAAGAACGATGCTGCTGCTCGCCTGCGGTTCCCTGGTCTTCTTCATTCTGCTGGGAGCCGGCGGAATGGCCGGAGAGAAGCTGGATAATTCGCCGCTGCCTTCGATGAAGGGGCTCGCGGCTTCCCTCTCCGGCGGATTATTCAAGGAACTGCTCGGGATGGAAGTTCCGCATCTGCCGGATACCAAGGAGCCGTCCGCACTGTCAGGCGGGAAGGTAACAAGCTTCGTCTTTCAGCTGCTGACGAGCGTAAACCCGGGCGATCCGAAAAGCCTGCTGTCCCGCGAGGTGCCGGGAATGGCCGCAGACGATGCCGTGCTGCTGCGCAAAGGCTCCGGCGGGTCGGAGGGTGCTCCGGCCGACTACCATCCGGGAACGGACGGCCTGGCGACAGATGCGCCGGGCCCCGAAGCGACGCCGTCTCCAGGTGAGGGAGCCGGTGCACAGGAGACGCAGCCGCCGGAGAATAGCGATGTCCCGTCGCCGTCTCCCGCAGATGGTCCGGAAGCTTCGGACACGGGTGTAAAGCGGATTTTGATCTACCATTCTCATCCGCGGGAAGCGTATAACCCGCTGCTCTCCACAAAGAGCGACAGTCCCAACTCGGCCAATCCTGCTAAAAATGTAATGGTGGTAGGGTCCTTTATCACCCAAAGGCTGGAGAAACGGGGCATCGGCACCCTCCATTCGGAAGTGGATTATGCAACCAAGGTTGCCAGCTACAACTGGAATTTTTCCTATAAATATTCCCGGGTGACGGTTAAGGCGGCCATGGCTGAGAATGCGGGGATGACCGAGCTGATCGATATCCACCGCGACTCGCAGCGGCATGACAAGACAACTGCGGTCATTGACGGAAAGAGCTACGCGCAGGTGTATTTTATTCTGGGCCGTTCGAACAAGAACTGGAAGAAGAATGAGGAGTTCGCCAATAAGATTCACCAGCGGCTGGAGAAAAAATATCCCGGGCTTTCCCGAGGCATCTGGGGCAAGTCGTCGGGCAAGGGCAACAACGGGGAGTACAACCAGTCGATGTCGCCGAACAGCGTCCTGATCGAGGTAGGCGGTATAGACAGCACCGAAGCCGAACTGAAGGCTACCTCCGAAGTGCTGGCGGACGCCATCGCCGATCTGTATTGGAGCAGCCATCAAGCGGAAAAAGCGAACGCGGAAGGGCAACCGGCGGTGCCTTCCAAGAGCGGAACAGGCAGCGAACCGGCAGCGCAATGAATTGTGGAGCCGTATAAGGATGAACGGAAAGGGTGGAAAGCGATGTCTCGTTTCGGCAAAAAATTGGTGGCGTTCGGTGTTTGGGCTGGTATCGGTGTACTTGTGGGCATGCAGTTCGACGGGAGCGGAGGGACTTCCTCCTCCCCCGTTCCCGGCTGGAGCGTAATCTCCGGCGGCATTCAGAATACGGCGCCTGTATCCCAGCCCCAGCCCCAGGCCGGGACGGTAACCGGGCTTCAGGTGCAGAGCGACGGGAAAGGGGGATACATTTATGTCCCCGTAACCCTTGCTCCCACGGCCGTCCCGCAAGTCCAGACCCCGGCTGCGGGGCAGCCTGCTGCCGGAACCGCATCGTCTCCGCCAAGTCTTCCGCAGCTGCCGGCCGGAAACTACAGTACGCTTACGCCGGGACAGATTCTCGTTCCCGATGGGCATAAATCCACGGTGGACACACTCGCGGACAAGACGGCGGGTATGCTGCAGAACGCGTCCCAAAAAGGAATCCGCTGGGTAGTCGCTTTGTTTGATTCCACCGAATAAGCGCGATATCTTGCTTCTGCCTCCTTAGAAGGAACGGCTGCCCTATCCTCCAAGGGGCGGTTTCTGTTTCCGAAAGCCATATATTTCTATTTTGAACAGATTTAGTGTCGCAGTCCCCCCACCTC
>NZ_ASSD01000092.1 GCF_000520715.1 Paenibacillus zanthoxyli JH29 | reverse complement strand
GGCAGCCGGTTCGGAATTTGGTCTTCCAAACGGTCACATCCGTAACCGCATGCAAAAAGCCTTGCGGATAAGCGAATCCGTCCCTGCCGCTCAGTTCTCCGGCAAAGTAAATCGGGGTAACCGTTCCGGCGCTGCACAGCCCGAGCAGGGGGAGAGGACAGCCGATTTGTTCCTCCGCCGCCTTCAGAAAATCTGCCTTATAGGGGTCAAAGCGCTTGGAGCCGCCGATTTCCAGATAGTAACGAGCCCCTATCTCCTTCCAGTCAAAATGAGCGCGGGCGGTTGCGATTTCGGCCAATGCGATAATAAAATCAACATAGAACTCCAGCTTTCTGCCCTGCCATGGCTGCTCTTTGTTCCAGATGACCTTGAAGGCATCTTCATAATCGGAACAGTGTTCGAGCTTTGCTGCCATATCCTCTATAAAATTCCACAATAAATGCCGGTTTTCCTTCCCGATCCGGCCATCCGGGACTTTATTCCGCTCTTCCAGTATCGTTTCAAGCCTCACGTTCCAGTTCGCAATGGTCTGCTTCTCCCGCTCCTGCGCTCGTCTTCTTTTCCGCTCCAGATGAATATAAAGCGTATACCCCATTACATACTCCGTCCGTGCTACGGTTTTCCCATCGGACTCGTACCGGTCTTTCCGCATAATCCATCCCTCCGCCAACCCGCCATTACACAGCGAAGCATCCCGGATTTCACGCAGCAGCTCACGCTCGCTCTTCCGGACCTTTGGACTATGAAACAACCGTTCCAGCACTTCAGGGACACTCTTTTCATGAGAGAGACCGGTATCCGTATACCCGCCGGTGATTTTTCCTGTGCGCCTGCGTGTTCTCGAGCCTGCCCTGAAAATATCAATTTCGAAGCCCCCGCCCGATTCGCTGAGAGTCGCGGGCTCTAGCTCCGAGCCTTTGGATAAATAATGAGAACATATGAAATCGACAACCTCCGTATTTAACAAGCTTGTACATCCCCTTATCGCGATGCGTATCAATATGATCTAGTATAATACAAGAGTTATGGGAACTGTGATAGCGTTGGAACCGTCCAGTACCACTGGATCGACCCTAGCCGAAAGGAAACCTATGAGAACGTCCCCGGGAACAATCGGGCTTTGAACATTCAAATTTGGTATCCCGCCGACCGCACCGAAGGCTTTGCGGCAGCGCCTTATGCGGCGGATTTGCCGGTCATTGCCGAAGCGCTGGGCAGGCAATACGGCATACCGAAGCAGTTGTTCAGCTACTTCAATCTGGTTAAGACCTACGCTTATCAAGAGCCGCCCGTATCGAAGACGGAGACGGCCTATCCGGTTGTCTTGTTCTCCCACGGTTTTCCCGGAGGGCGCTACACCAACACTTTCCAAACCGTAGAATTGGCCAGTCACGGCTTTATCGTCGTTGCCGTTGAACATACCCTTAGCTCGTTCACAACCGTATTTCCTGGAGGACGCTATATCGGCCTGTCCCCCAACCAGCCGAAGCCCTCGGACATCTCCGCTTGGGACGATATGATCAACAGTGTCTGGTTGAAGGATATCCGTTTGGTACTGGATCGGCTGGAAGATCTGAACCGCCAGGACGACAAGAACCTCTTGACGGGCGCTCTCGACTTAAGCCGCATCGGCATGCTGGGCCATTCCTTCGGGGGCGCTAACGCCGCACAGGCGCTGCTGCTGGACCAGCGGGTCAAAGCGGCGATCAATATGGACGGCACCTTTTTCGGCAAAGGGGATTTGAGCCGGGGATTGCCGCGTCCCTTCCTGTTAATGAGCTCCGACCTGCCGCCTCAGCCTGCAGATGCCTCGGCCGAACCGACGGACAGCCAGTTGGCTGCCGCCGGCCTGACTCGTGAGCTTTTTGACAAGCAGCTGCGCCAAATCCCTTTGCGTAAACAAGAAGCGATGCGGAACGGAGGGAAGGAATTGATCATTCCTCACGCGACCCATCTGAGCTTCTGCGACTTTTATCTCTGGTTCCCCATGATGGTCTGGGCCAACGGCCAAACGGAGGACCCCCACCGTACCCATAGGACGATCAACAAGGCGACGGTCGCCTTTTTTGAAGAAAACCTTCGCTAGAGATAAGCGGCAAGGACTGACCACGCCTTAAAGCTGCTATTTCCTATCGCTTCTACCGCTTAACTCTTGTATAATACATAAATTAGCTATTATTCCATATCAAAGAAAGGACGTAAAGGCCCATGATCAGATTAGACGCCCACGATTACGCCAAGGCGGAGGAACCGCTGCGAGAGGTGACCATCAATACGCTGTTTGCTCAGGCCGTGATACACGGACATGTTCCCGGGGAGGTATATGCGGATGACCAGCATAACCCGGCTGTCTTTTACATCGTCCATCCTTACGGAATGTCGCTGCTGTTTGGAGAAACGGAGCGCGAGTCTTTTAGACATAAGCTGGTTGAGCATTTATCGAACACTATTAGCACAAGACAAAAATCCGAGTGGCTGCAGGTATATCCCCGTTCCTGGGACCCTCTTATCCGTTCAATGAAGGGCCCGGACTCTGCGGTGCAGGAGAAGGAAGATACGAGAGTTAATTTTGCTTTTGACCGCAGCCGTTATGAGCAGGCTGTCAAGAAGTACGGGAAGTGCGAATACGAGATTGTGCCAACGACTCGGGAGATATTCCGGGAGCTGGAGGGTGTGGTTACTCCGAAACGCTTCTGGAGAGATTCGGAGCAATTCGCGGAGCGGAGCATCGGGTTTACACTGTTGGACGGGGACGAAGCCGCTTCAACCTCATTTGCAGCATTTCTTGAAAATAATCAGCTAGAGATTGGAATCGAAACTCCCGAGAAATTCCGGGGAAAAGGCTATGCCTTCCATGTATGCTCAGCCTTGATCGACTATTGTCTGGAAGCTGGTCTTGAGCCGGTCTGGTCCTGCCGCCAAGGGAACGAAGGCTCTTATTATCTGGCTCAGAAGCTCGGATTTATACCGACTGTCAGCATTCCCTATTACCGGTTAGAGGCATAGAAAAACCCGGAGAGTCCGGGTAGAATTGTTCAAGAACGAGCGCCCTCATAGGCCTGCCGTAAAACATCGATATCCAGCTTGTCCATTTGAAGCATCGCGTTCATGACTCTTGCCGATTTCTCGGCGTCCTCATCCTGCAGCAGCTCTCCCAAGACGGCAGGCACGATTTGCCAAGAAAGTCCGAATTTATCCTTAAGCCAGCCGCATCTCTGCTTCTCCCCGCCTTCGGAGAGCTTCTCCCACAGCTCGTCAATCTCCTGCTGCGTTTCACAGTTTACGAAAAACGATACAGCCGGGGAAAAAGTGAACTGCGGTCCGCCGTTAAGCGCCATAAACTCTTGGCCGTCAAGCTCGAACGTTCCGGACATTACCGTCCCTTTGGGCCAAGGCCCTCCGCCTCCGCTGCGTCTGATGTCCTTGATCCTGGAATTTTTAAAAATTGAGGTATAGAAATTCATCGCTTCTTCAGCCTGATCGTCAAACCATAGAAAAGGGGCAATCTTCTGCATAGGATTCAGCTCCTTTTTCTCTAATTATACCGGTCAAATGATGTGTAAGTACATCCTGAAGTATAGAATTTGCAAGATTTTAAGTGCTAAAAAAAGCTGGGAAAAAGCCGGTCCAAACACGATAGATTGGCCGGCCCTCACAATAGGTCATTCCTGTTCTGTATCTTCAGAAATCTAAAGTTTAAAGTGCAGCACCGTCTGACGGAGCTTGGCTGCCGTCAAACACACGATAAACCCATGTGTTTAACGGCCCCGAAATTAAAGCGTAAATCTTATCTGCCGTCCAGCAGATTGCCCAGTCCGCCGAGAATGCTGCCCTCTTCCTTCCGTCCCGTACCCCGGGCAGCGGACAGAATACGGTCGGCCATCCGGTTGAACGGCAGCGACTGAACCCAAATCTTGCCCGGTCCGCGCAGCGTCGCGAAGAACAGGCCCTCCCCACCGAACAGGGCGGATTTAATGCCTTTGACCATCTCGATATCATAATCCACCGATGAAGTCATGGCGACTAGACAGCCGGTATCCAGGCGAATGACTTCTCCGGGCTGCAAAGTCTTCTCCATGACATATCCTCCGGAATGGACAAAGGCTAAACCGTCCCCTTCCAGCTTCTGCATAATAAATCCTTCGCCGCCGAAGAATCCGGCGCCCAGCCTGCGCTGAAATTCAATCCCTATGGAAACGCCCTTCGCCGCGCAAAGAAAAGCGTCCTTTTGACAGATAATTTTTCCGCCATACTGAAGCAGGTCAAGGGGAATGATCTTTCCCGGATACGGAGCGGCGAACGTAACGGACTTCCGGCCATAGCCGCCGCCATGCGTGAATACGGTCATGAACAGGCTTTCGCCGGTCAGCACTCTTTTTCCCGCGCCCATCAGTTTGCCCATCAGACCGCCGCCGCCCTGACCCGAGCTGCTGCCGTCGCCGAAGATGGTCTCCATACGGATTTCCGGGTCCATCATCATGAAGCTTCCCGCTTCCGCAATCACGCTTTCACCGGGATCAAGCTGAACCTCCACACACTGCATTTCTTCGCCCATAATCACATAATCAATTTCATGCGCTCCCATAACTATCGAGTCCTCCTCAATGATTTGTTCAAGGTTTCTTCAAGCCGTTTGAGCGTTAATACGTCCGTTAAGCCGGAGCGGTTTCGCCGGAACTTAAAATTTAAACCCAAAAACGCCCGGTTTCCCGGGCGCCCTTGATGCGAGACGATTATATTTTGGGTTCAAGCTCATCGCTCGGCGCTGCTTCTGACCATTCACCGACAAATTCGGCCTCATCATAATCAAAGAAGGATTTCAGAATCTCGTCGCGGTCGTCCAGGAACAATTGGTCCGCCACTCCCGAGACAAGCTTCGGCACCGCGTTCTTCGTGCCTGAAATGGCGGAAGCCGAAAGTCCGCAGCTCGCAAGTGCCGAGTAGTTAAAGACGAACAGTCCATGCAGGAGATGCTCTCCCTCCGCGTCACGGCTGGTGAGCGCAAACCCGGGGCTGAGGTAAGGATGCGCATCGAGCAGCGGATTAGCTGTCTCTTCCGGAGCCTTGTAGACATCGCTCCAACGGGCAATGCGGCTCTCGATCAGCCGGAGTTCCGGACGTAAGCCGGGATCGCTGAGCAGACCCGTACTGACGATCAGGAAATCAAATGTGAATCTGCCTTGAGGCGTGGTCACCGTCACTCCTTCGCCCTCGCTCTCTACATCAAGCCATGGAGCGCCAAGATGCAGCTCAAATCCGGGCCATGCAGCCGCCCGCTCAAAGGTATCGTTGGTCGGCGGCTGATTGTACTTGAAAAAATGAGAAATCGCCGCATATTTCTCGGCATCCGTCAGTACGTGGAAGCGCTCAATCATCCCCGACGATTCCATCTGGCGGATCGGGTTGACGCTCGGCAGCTTCTCCCGTCGGACAAAGACATGAGCTTCGGCCACGCCTTGGGACAAGGCGAAATTGGCATTGTCAAAGGCCGATGCTCCGCCGCCCAGAATCCCGATTTTCTTGCCCTTAAGCGTATCAAAATCAATCATCTCCGAGGTATGGGCATACAGATGGTTCGGCAAATTATCGGCGATGAATGGAGGCACATGCCATTCGCCGCCCCCCTGAATGCCTGTTGCCAGAACAACCTTTCGCGCCAATAATTGTTCCGAAGGCGCCCCAGTTCCCTCAATATGCAAGCGGTGAATCCCGTCCTCGGCAGGCTCAATCAGCTTCAGCTTAACCTCATTAATGACCGGAAGACCGAGAACCTGCCGGTACCAGCGTAAATAATTCATCCAGTCGCCCCGCGGAATTTTATCGACCTCTTCCCAGCCCTTCGGTCCGAACTGCGCTTCCCACCAGGAGCGGAAGGTCAGAGAAGGTATTCCGAGGTCGATGGAAGTCAGATGCTTGGGCGTGCGCAGCGTAACCATTCGCGCATAAGTTTCCCACGGCCCTTCCAGGCCCTCACGGTTCTCATCAATAACAAGAATATTCGATATCCGTTCACGCAGCAGGCCAAAAGCCGCAGCCAAGCCGCTTTGACCTCCCCCGATAATTACGACGTCATAGACATGCCCTTCGGAATGATTCTTCGGCTGTATCCAAGCCGCGCCTCCAAAGGCAAGGTAGGAAAGATCGGTTTTCACTCGTTCATTCAAAGCTTCAAGGCTCATGACTCCTCATACCTTTCAGTGGCTTCCGCCAGCATATGTGCTAATAGTCATATTATATCTTGAGTCATCAGCCGTTTAAATGTTGATGGCATGTATATTGTCATAATATCTAAAATTCTCATTATTAATTGTGCATAGCAACTAAGAATCAGCGTTTTATGAGAGGGAATGTGACATCGGAGTACTCCGAGACCTCACGATTTGCCAATCGACACTGGACGGAGATGCGAATTAATGGCCGCCGCCTCGATTATTCTGGAAGTGATCTTCCATTTCTCGCTCGCCAATTGATTTATGGGATGCGGCCTTTGCATTTAATTGCAAAACTGCTCCAATGCAGTTTCTTTCGGTGATTCTATCGATCGATTTGGAAAAAGCTGCGACCCTGCAGGAATTTCAAGCAATTTCCGCCATAACGAGAGTTTAAGCAGGGAAGACATGTATTTTCGCAGGAATGTCCGTCTTGAATTAACCGTGATGTAAAAAAGATGTATGGCAGCAGGTTTTTTCTAAAAAATTGCTCATACGCATCTGCGAGGTGTTTAACCCAGCTCTCCACGCTCTAAAAAACGATTGTACACAAAGCTGCTCCCCCAATTGTACCAGAACGGATTTCCGCCCTAGACCGGTTCAATTAAGAGCTGTCCTCCGTAAAAGAACCCGGCACCCTCCAGCCTCATTCCGTGCAGCCCCGGCTCATTATCTTAAATAGCCTCCGTTATTAATATCAAAGGTAGCGCCCGTGTAGTGCTTGGATTTATCGGACAGTAAAAAAACGACCGTTTCAGCCACATCCTCCGGCAATACCGGCGAAGGAATCAGTTGGTGGCTCAGATACTCTTTTTTTCTCCATTCGGGAATGGCCTCCATCATTGAAGTGTCCACCATCGTGGGTGCAATAGCATTAACGCGTATGTATGGCGAAAAATTCATGGCGCAGCTCTTGGTTAACCCGAGCAAGGCTGCTTTGGACATCCCATAAATCGCATCCGAGCTTCCCTCCATCCCCGACACGGAGGACATATTGACGATTGTTCCCTGGCGCTGATTGCGAAGCATCCGCTTTCCGAACAGCTGCGAGAAATAGACGGCGCCCTTGATGTTGATATCCATGACCCTGGCGATTTCGTCCTCTTGATAATCCAGTATGCTTTTCGCCAAATAAATCCCCGCGTTATTCACCAAGCTGTCCGCATCTGGGTGCTCCTGTTCAATATAGGAAAAAAAGTCGCGAACCTGATCATAGTCGCTTACATCTACTTGATAGGTGTGCAGATTTTGACAAGCATCCGCCTGCTGCTTCAGCTCTTCGAGCAACCGGCTATTAATGTCACATGCGATTACCGAAGCGCCTTCGCGCAAACCGAGTTTCACGATTTCTTTTCCGATCCCGGATGCCGCGCCGGTTATGATCAACTTTTTATTAGTCAGCATGATAATCAACCACCCTAAATCTAAATTTAATAGCCATTTTACCTTTCGGCAGCTTGGGATTTGCATATGAATAATATAGTTAAATAAAGTGGTTCATTCAACGGTAAAGGATTTGATGATTTTGAGGATAGCCTTCTTCACAGATACGTTTTACCCGCAAATCAATGGTGTGTCCAATACGTTGATGTATTTGAGCCAATATTTGACGCGCTGCGGCATTGAACATCTATTCTTCGCCCCCGATTATGAGACCGATGAACCTGAAGCAGACGGGGTCCCTGTCGTACGGTTCAAAGGATTTACGCCCCATATCTACCCGGATTGCCGCCTCTCGTTCCCTCCTTATCCCAAAATTCTTGAGCAGCTCTCGGACTTTGGGCCCGATGTCGTGCATATTGTCACTGAGCTCGGCGTCGGCTGGAGCGGCCTGCGGGCCGCAAGAGCGCTAAATATACCGATCATCATGTCCTACCATACGAGCTTCGACAAGTACCTCCAATTTTACCATATGCAGTATTTAAACAAAGCTTTGTGGGCATATATGCGCTGGTTTCACAGCTTCGCGCTCGTCAATCTCGCCCCTTCCCGAAGTACGCTGTACGATTTGACGCGGCATGGCATCCAGAATTTGGCCCTTTGGCCCCGAGGAATCGATCTGGAACGGTTTAATCCCGGGAATTACTCCCCAGAGCTTAGGGAAAAGCTGGCCGGAAAAAGGGAAGTTGTATTTCTCTACGTCGGCCGCATCGCGGCGGAGAAAGGGCTGCCAACGCTGGCTGACAGCATCATGCAAGTGAATCAGCGATACGGAGAGCGGGTAAAATGGGTCTTCACCGGGGAGGGGCCTTATTTGCCGGAGCTGATCGCCAAAAGGATACCGAACGCCATTTTTACGGGAAGCCGCCGGGGTGAAGAACTGGCTGCAATCTATGCGAGCGCAGATGTCTTCGTATTTCCTTCCGGCACCGAGACGTTCGGCAATGTGCTGCTTGAGGCGATGGCGAGCGGGCTGCCTGTCATCTGCACCGATTCCGGCGGCGTGACCGATTTTACGGAGAACCACAGGAACGCGCTTGTATGCAAGTACGGCAGCGTCCCGGAGCTATCCAAGGCGATCGTCAAAATGCTCAACCCGCATAATCGGCAGATGCTGAGCGAGAAAGCGCTGGAAACGGCCAAATCCCGAAGCTGGGACGCCGTCTTTGAGGGTCTCATGCTGCATTATCATTACGCCGCGCACCCGGAAATCTACGCCGGACGAAAGGTCATCGGTTGACGCGATTAACCTGCTTCTCCCGCTCCGCATTTCAGCGGAAATGAGCTGCCTTCTGGATTCATAGTGTATCACCCATGGATTTGATGGTGCATACACTGCACTGGTGAGGTGAGCCTAAACTATGGACGGACAGATCTGGCCGCAGCAATATGCCGCGAAGCTCCATCGTTCTTTAAGACAAAAGATTGGGCAATCTGATATGCCCGGCGCTAAACCGGCAGCCATTCGGGTCATTATTCAACTGAAGCAAAAAATAACCCCGGCCCGGCTGCATTCCCTGAAGAAGCACGCAGGCCGGCACGCT
>NZ_ASSD01000091.1 GCF_000520715.1 Paenibacillus zanthoxyli JH29 | reverse complement strand
AATGGATTGGCGGGTCGCCGAATTGGATGACCTGCTGGACCATGGGCCTCAATCAGAGCACGCACGGCACCTGGCACACGAACGCCATCTGCAATCTGCATCTTGCTGCAGGGGCCATATGCCGCCCGGGAAGCGGCCCCTTCTCTCTCAGCGGCCAGCCTAACGCCATGGGCGGGCGGGAGATGGGTTACATGGGGCCCGGCTTGCCCGGTCAGCGTTCCGTCCTGGACGAAGCCGACCGCAGGTTTATCGAAGAGATGTGGAAGATTCCCGAGGGAACCCTTCGTACCGAAGTGGGCACCGGCACCGTATCCATGTTCGAAAGCATGAAATCCGGCGATATCAAAGCCTGCTGGATTATCTGCACCAATCCGGTGGCTACCGTGCCGAACCGCAAGAACGTTATCGCAGGACTGGAGGCTGCCGAACTCGTTATTACGCAGGATGCATTTCTGGATACCGAGACGAACCGGTTCGCGGATATCCTGCTGCCCGGCGCGTTATGGTCCGAAGCCGAAGGCGTAATGATCAATTCCGAGCGCAACCTGACCATGATGCAGAAGGCAGTCGAGCCGCCAGGAGAAGCTCTTCCCGACTGGCAGATTATCGCCCGGGTAGCCTGCGAAATGGGCTATTCCGAGGCTTTTTCCTACAGTTCCTCAGCAGAGGTCTACCGGGAAATCCAGCAGGCATGGAATCCGAAGACCGGCTATGATATTCGCGGCGCAACTTATGAAAGGCTGCGTGAAACGCCGGTTCAGTGGCCTTGTGCTCCGGACAGCACGAGCGACCGTAACCCGATCCGCTATTTGCACAATGAAGCCGGCAGTACGCCTGCGCCGAAAGAGCCTGCAAATAGCGGCACTCCGCGTATCGTCTTCCCGACGGCAAGCGGAAAAGCAGTATTCTGGGCGCGCCCGTATCTGCCGCCTGCGGAAATGCCGGACAACGAATATCCATTTGTACTGAACTCGGGCCGATTGCAGCATCAATGGCACACCTTAACCAAGACGGGAAAGATCCCAACGCTGAATAAACTGAACCCGGGTCCCTTTATAGAAATTCACCCGGAAGATGCGGCGATGCTTGGAATTACAGATCAGGATTCGGTAGAAATCCGTTCGAGACGGGGGCGGGCCATTCTTCCGGCAGTCATTAATGATCGGGTGCGGCCTGGAAACTGCTTCGCCCCCTTCCACTGGAATGATGTATTCGGGACGAATCTGGCGATAAACGACGTCACTAATGATTCGGTTGATCCCCTATCCTTTCAACCTGAATTGAAATTTTGTTCTGTCTCGCTGGTCAAGGCTGTAGGACGCCCATCATTGGAGCTGAATCTGCCGGATAATGCTGGAATTCAAACTCCGCTTCCAACCAACGCAAACACCGTCAATCCAAAGGAGGAATTGTATTTGGCGCAACTGGATACGCTCGAAAGTCTGTTGGGCCTTCAATCCCCCAAAACCGTCACGCTGGATCATCACGAACAAGCCTATTTATCAGGCTTCATTACAAGTCTGCGCACCGGTGACTCGCAAGCGGCGTCCGGCATTCCGGTTCTGCCCCCTACCGCCCCGCTTGAATCGTCCAAACGTTATTGGGTAGACGGCCTGCTGGCCGGGATGTTCTCGCGCAGCTCCCTTCCCGAGGAAGAGGCGATGTCTAACCTGGAAACGGCGGCGGCATCGGCGCCGCAGGCTCCGGTCGGACTTCCTGTCACCATTCTCTGGGCCTCGCAGACCGGAAATGCGGAAGGTGCGGCAATCGGCTGCGCGAAGAAGCTGCAGGAAGCGGGTTATGATATTAGACTCGTTAATATGAATCAATACACCGTACCGGATCTGGCCAAGGAGCGCTTTGTCCTGTTCATTGCCAGCACTTTCGGTGCCGGTGATCCACCGGACAACGGAGAAAGCTTCTTCCACTCCCTGCAAGCGGATCATGCGCCTCTTTTGCCGAACCTGCGGTATGCCGTTCTCGCCTTCGGCGATTCGAATTACGATCAATTTTGCGGATTCGGACGAAATCTGGATGCCCGTCTTACGGAGCTTGGCGCGCAGCGGCTGCTTGAATGCGCTCCTTGCGATACGGATTATCAGGAACAGGCTGAGACGTGGACGAATACCGTTGCAGAATTGTTAAGCGAGCATGCAAGCTCGCCGGAGCAAGCGCTACTTTCAAACGCAGTTACCGGTAAATCGGCCCAAGCTTCTGCACCTGATGCAGCTTCGCTGGTCACAGAGCAGCGCGGATACAACCGAAACTACCCGGTGCATTCGCGCATCCTGTTCAACCGGCGCCTCAATAAAGAGAATTCCGAGAAAGAAACCCGTCACTACGCTTTCGACCTTAAAGATACCGGGTTGCAGTACGAAGCAGGCGACGCTCTGGGCGTATGGCCGGCCAATTGTCCTGAACTAGTTAGTGATATACTAAGCGCGGTTAAACTGGAACCCTCCGTGAAAGTTATGATAAAAGGCCAGGGAGAAATGCCGCTGGGCATTGCGCTGCTCCGTCACTTCGAGATTGCCCGTATAGCTCCGGAAATGCTCCGGTTTATCCGGGATCGGTCACAAAATGAACGGCTGAACGAGCTGCTAAAAAGTGAAAACCAGGCAAACCTGAAGGATTGGCTGTGGGGGCGTCAGCTGATCGATGTGCTGCAGGAGTTTCCGGTATCCATGAGCGCGGCGGAGTTTACTCCGCTGCTCAAGCCTTTGCAGCCCCGCCTGTACTCTATTTCATCCAGCCCGAAAGCGAACCCGGACGAGGTTCATATCACGGTCTCGACCTTACGTTACGATTATAAGGGCAACTCCCGAAAGGGCGTATGCTCCACATTCCTCGCCGACCTTGCCGCTCCGGATACGGAAATTCCGATTTTTATTCAAAAGAACGCTCATTTCCGTCCGCCGGCCAATCCGGATACGCCGATGATCATGGTCGGGCCGGGTACCGGAATCGCTCCATTCCGCGGCTTCCTGCAGGAGCGCCAAGCGACCGGGGCTAGAGGCAAGAACTGGCTGATCTTCGGGGAACAGCGCGAGGATTGCGATTTTTACTTCAGGGATGAACTCGAAGCTTTCTGGAAGGCAGGCTTCCTGCATCGTCTGGATACGGCTTTCTCCCGCGACCAAGCCGACAAAATCTATGTCCAGCACCGCATAATCGAGCATGGAGCGGAGCTCTGGGCCTGGCTTCAGGAAGGCGCCCGCTTTTATGTGTGTGGAGATGCCAATCAAATGGCCAAAGAGGTGGATGCCGCACTCCGAACAGTCATTCAGCAGCATGGCGGGATGACGGCGGACGCAGCGAAGGATTATGTGAAAGAGATGTCGCTGGGGAAACGGTATTTGCGGGATGTCTATTGATGCTGTCCCATATGTGGAAAAGCCGGCAGGTCTTTCGGTTATTGAGAGACCCGCCGGCGTATGTGTTCTATTCGTCGCCCCTTCATGGAATCAGGTTAGGAATCAGGCACTCGCTTAGGGATTGTTCATCGGAACGTTTTCATAGAGTAAGAAAGTGAATTTGGGAGACTCGAAAAAGATTTTTAGAGCGGCCCGGTCTTGTAAAACAGCTAAGATGCAGCTTTTATTACCTAATATGCTTATACACTGGGAAATCCTGCTATCCTGTAGGAATTTGAGGCTGTGCTGACTGAATTTGAGGCTGAGCGGAGAAAAGCCTGTATTTCCGTAGGCATGTTATACAAACGCTGTTCTCAGGCGACCAAAAGTTGCACAATCTCAGGTTTTTGCTTACTTTGCTTCATCATGCTCCAGGGACTGGAAATACATTTACCCTGTACACCTGCCTAAATTCCCCTCAAAGAATCGTCCCAGCAGCCATTTCCATGGCTTATGGGACACACTCTTTTAAATGAAATGGAGTCCTAGCAGGGTTAATTTTCCGGCACGACGCCGATTTGCTGCATGAACGTCAAATTATCTTCCAAGTGCCAATCTTCAACAAGTTTCCCATCCTTGATGCGTAAAATATCGATCGCCATGAAATGAATGGGCTTTCCGGTCGGCTTGTTCCCCATGAACTCGCCTGTGTCCGTACCAGTGAATGCGAGACGGGCGGTTACCTTGTCCCCAACTACCAATAAATCCTCGATGCTGCACTGCAAATCAGGAACGATTTTGCGGAACCTGCTTGAAGCGAATTTCAAGCCTTCTGGACCTTGAGGCCGTCCCTTCGGCAGCGTGTTATCCATGAAGTCCGGTGAAACGGCCTGCGATATAAAATCCTCATTGCCCGTATTCCAGAATGCGTAAAAGCGCTGCGCGGTTTGAACCATTGTCTCAGCCTCACTTGCAGTCAGAGCAGGATCAATTGTGATTGATTTGGGCTGTGGAAGATCCTTCAACAGCTGAATCGCTTTGGGGGCTTCAGTTGTTTTTGGGGGGGCAGCGGTTTTATCACCCGTAGCCGCATTACCGCATGCTGATACGAGCAGCACTGTTCCAAGGATGAGTGCAGCACCAGCAATCGATTGAATTAGCTTCTTTTTTGAAATCATTATGTTCCTCCAAGTATTAGTTAATCCGGTAACCAGTAATCTTCTTTTAGTCACCTCTTCATTTCGGAATGGTTTATCGGATCACAACGATATTATAAATGTATTAATTTCATTTTTGGAAGTAGTGATATTTTATTCATATAGTTTCATTAAGTATATTATTGTGAATTATCGGGGTTATTTAACAAACAAAATGAAGCCCGAATTTTACTCAAACTCGTCTCCCTTTTGTTTTGTATGCTTTTCAAAAATAGCGGCTGAACTGAATTAACGGTCTTTTAAATGGGACTCAAAGAACGATTTAACGACTTCAAGCGTATGCGGCTGGGAAAAAGCAATATGTCCGACACCATTTATTTTATACAAAGTTACATCATTGCCCGCCTGCTTCATCGCTTTATAAAATTCAAGGCTTTGCTCATAAGGAACAACATCGTCTTGATCCCCATGCATCATTAAGATCGGGGGCGCATCAGGACGCACATATTGACTTGGACTTGCCTTTCTCGCTTTCTCTTTATGCTCTTGAATAGCCCCGCCCACCAGCTTCGATTCCGGCGAATGCGGTGAATCATGGTCAAACACAGACGGATATTGACTCATAGACAGAAGATCCGTCGGACCGAACCAGTCCACAATGACCTGAACCCGGCTGGATTCCTCAAGATACTCCCTGTCGCCCGTAAATTCTTCGATCCCTTCCGTCAAGCCAAGCAAAAGAGCCAGATGCGCACCGGATGAATCTCCCCATACCCCGACTCGCTCCGGATCAATATTATACTGGGAGGCATTGGCTTTTAAGAAGCGTACAGCCGTCTTCACATCCTGAAGCTGACCTGGGAAAAGCGCTTCTCTGCTCCCTCTGTATTGCACTGTTGCGACAACGTAGCCTTGTTTCGCAAATTCCGCCAGTTGGGGGACGAACGCGAAAATATCCTGCTCCGACCATCCCCATCCACAGCCTTGCAAATAAATAATCAAGGGGTATTGTTCTTTGTTTCCTTCCCTGTTAAATAACGCATCCATCGGGTCCCGATATACCAGCAGATTTAATTTCAATGAATTTCCCTCTACATTGGAGAACTCAATATTAGGGATCAGTTGTACGTACGAATTAACATTTTGCTCCCATTCAAGCACCTTGATTTCCGTTTCTGTATTGCTGATATCTGTCATTTGATGTTCCTCCCTTAATAGTCAAAAGTGAAAATGATTGGCATTGAGTATCTGCCCTTACATCATCCTCACCCCTTTCAAAATTAAATACCGTTGTAAACAGAATCATTACAACAAACTTAAAAAAATTATGCTTCCGCAGAAGCATTAAGCATTCTTTCTTTGAACAATTAGCTCCGTTATTTCTTTGATAGAGACTTCTTGCAGGATCTGTTCCATAGCGGTTTGGGCTTTTAATAAAATCAGCTCCAACACCTGGTTAATATTGGCTCCCACCCAACAATTCGGGTTCGGATTGTCATGTGTATGGAACAGTTCGCCTTCCTCTACCACCTCAACGGCTTTATAGACGTCATATAAGGAGATGTCAGCGGCATCCTTTAGCAAGAAGGCCCCGCCGGAGCCACGTTTCACATCAAGCAGACCGGCTTTTTTTAACAGCCTGCTGATTTGACGGATAATTACCGGATTCGTGTTAACGCTGTCGGCGATCTGCTCCGAGGTCAGAAGATCCGTCCGGACGTGAATCAGGGATAACATATGAACGGCTATTGAAAACCGGCTGCTGCTTCTCAACATAATCACCCTTTCGTTGTAATAACGATACTTACAACATAGCGCATTGTCAACTCCTACACGTAACTCTGTACGACCCCTAGACCGATAACACGGATGTAAAATAAATGGCTTTCAAGGTACGCGAACTGTGGAACAAGCTGCAACCATTAATCTTTAGTAAAAAAGCACCAATATGCTGATTATTCTGATCGGCTTTATCTCCCACTAGTTGGTGCGCTCCGAACAGTCATTCAGCGGGATGACTGCGGATGCAGCGAAGGATTATGCAAAAGAGATGTCGCTCAGCAAGCGGTATTTGCGGGATGTCTATTGATGCTGTCCCAATCAGACACTCGCTTAGGGATTGTTCATCGGAACGTTTTCATACCCAATACGCTTATACACTGGGGAATCCTGCTATCCTGCAGGAATTTGAGGCTGTTTAGCAAAGCCTCCAAATACCATTGCGTACATCAAGCATATGATTTGAAAACACTAAATGACCGCTAATAAAGATTAGCAGTCATTAAGTTTCGATCTCATTGAATCTACGATGTTTAGATTACTGTAGCTATTTCTACTGCTTCTACAACTAATGGAGTGCCGGCTGTAATCGTTGCGGTAACCCCGTTAAAAGTGATTTCTGTAGCAGAAATTGTATAAGTTCCACCTTCTTGCATCACGCCGTTTATATAAAAATTGTAATAGCCATTCACAACAACCGGGAAAGCGGTAACGGCAGTTCCTGTGTCATCTAAAAAAGTGGTAGCCGCAAGAGTGGATGCGGGTGTAATGGATAAAGGAGCAGCCAGAACATTGAAAAAACGGTTCGAAGTTCCTGTAACATTAACATTAATATTAATAATGGAAAGCGCCATTTGAAACACACCTCCTTTCTACAATACAGTTTACTCAAGCGAGTTTTATATTGGAAGGGCAGATTATAGAGTTGAAATGAATCATATTTTCAAGAAAGTTCCGCTTCAAAGCCTACAGATTCTAATATAATAGGAGTGCCGGAAGAAATCGATTGGCCAGTAGGTATTATAGTTAAAGATTCTTTACTTACCGTATACAGCTTCCCTTCTTGTAATACAGCATTGATATAGAGATTATAATATCCGTTTTGACCAAAATCTTTAAATTGATCTACCGTCTCTCCATCATCATTAATGAATTGATTCGCTGCAATCGTTTTTATAGAGCTCAAATGTATATCAGTGCTCACAATGTAAAAGTATCTTTCTATCTTTGGCAAAATACTTACTGTCGTGTCTTTTGGAGGTATGATCGCCTTCTGCTTACCCATTAGGAAAATGATATTGATTTGTGGAGGCTGTATAGAAAAACGGATGATTTTTCTGATAAATAAAGTCTTTTTAAGTTTTTTCTTTCTTTTAGGAGAACCGTTTATTACAATGCTCTTTTTACAGATTTTTTTTCTTTTTGCAGGGCAAACTACAATTTTTTTCTTACATTTTTTTTTAGGATTACTATTGCAGTTACCCAATCTTAACACCTCCATTAATTATAATATGCCTTTTGACTGCTATGTTACAGTCTAATGCTGAATAGGAGGAAAGCGAACCGTACAGCAGCCTAACACTCTGCCTAGACTAAACGAAAGCGTCAAACTGTCCCCACCTTCAAGTAGTACGAGCAGCAAGACAATTTCTTGCCTTTGAATTGAGAAATTTGAACGTGCTGAGATGCATAGGCTAATAGCCTACCTGACATTGCTAGGGAGATTCGCGGAATTAATCGCTGGGAACACAGAAGCAAGCACCGCTAAATTAATGAAAGCGGACGGTTTACCCACTTGGGTAAGCCGTTCGCTTCTTTGACTGTCGTTCTTATTTACAGCTAATATTTATAAATCACATTGCAAGAAGTAATTCCCGCCCCTACCGACCAGAAGATGATGACATCGCCGCGTTTGATTTCGCCCTCTTCAATTGATTTGGCAAACGCAATAAACGGACTGCTTGTCCCTGTGTAGCCAAACTCATCCCCAATAAACTTGAACTTCTCAGGGTCTTCGTTAAGCTGATCGCAGATGATATCTATATTTTTCTTGGCAAATTGAGACAGGAAGTACTTTTTGACATCCGACTTGGTTAGTCCGTTCTCCTTGAGCAGTCTTTCGATGGCGTTCTTCGCACTCAAGAAAGCTTCATCCGTATCGAACGGCAGCCATTCGATTCGTTTGTCGCTCTCTTCCAAGTCCTCCCTGTAAATATTGGAGAACCCCTTGGCAGGCAGAACAATCGTATTATGCAGCGAAGAATCCGTGTAGAATGAAGAATCATTGAACACTCCCCCACTTAGCTAACACTTGAAG
>NZ_ASSD01000090.1 GCF_000520715.1 Paenibacillus zanthoxyli JH29 | reverse complement strand
TGGGATGACTCCAGTTTAATTAAGGGGCCTAGGAGCAATGGCAGGATTTTTCTGTTGGTCGACGTTTTCTTATAGAAAAAACTGCACATTGGCTGTTTTGCCAGCCAGAGTAGCCGTCTCAAGCGAACATGGCTCGACGCGCCAGGTTGAACATATAGGGACAGGTATTACCTTACAAAAGTCACTTCGATTCTCTTGCCCCAGCTATGCGGACGATTATTGCCTGGTGCCACATTTGTTCGTTTATTTTAGTGTTGAAGCTAATTCCATATAAATCTTTAAGTGATTGCTTTTGAAATTTGAAGCTTTCACTTGATAGAACTTTTAAATTTGGGGAATAACCGGTAATGTGACATTTCACATATGCTAGACAAATATGTTATAATAAAAATGTGTCGATAAAAAGTAATCTGGTTATCATATTACATGAAGGCATTAAATATTGCTGGGTCTTACGAAGCGGGCTTCAATTGAAGCTTTTTCTCTTCGCATAACTGATGTATAGCCTTAGCGGAATAATCCGCTGTGCAGAAACCATCATATATTACGAAGCGAGTTCTACTTCGCAAACCCCTTTAAGGAGGAACATTATCATGGCAATTGTTAACGTGTCTGACCAATCCTTTAACAATGAGGTTCAAGGTCAGGGTACTGTTGTAGTAGACTTCTGGGCACCTTGGTGCGGTCCTTGCAAAATGCTTGCTCCAATTCTGGATGAATTGTCCACCGAGCTGGGAGACGGCGTAAAGATCGCAAAACTGAACGTGGATGAAAATCCGGAGACGGCTTCCCGTTTCGGCGTTATGAGCATTCCGACTCTGATCTTCTTTAAAGACGGCCAGCCTGTCGATAAAGTGGTTGGTCTGAACTCCAAAGAATCGCTGAAAAACATCGTAGCCAAACACCAATAATTTTATACCGCATTGTCCGGGCCTTTGGCCCTGCCCAGCGCCTTCGGTTCAAACCGGAGGCGCTTTGTGCGCTATGATAAGCGATCTTGCAGGGAGAGCGGGTCGCTGCACGCATGAAGAGAAATGCGCTGAACCGCGAAGTAAAGCGATTCCCGCAGGGAGAGCGGGCGTTCGCACGCATGAAGAGAAATGCGCCGAAGCACAAAGTAAAGCGAATCCCGCAGGGAGAGCGGGCGTCCGCACGCATGAAGAGAAATGCGTCGAAGCACAAAGTAAAGCGAATCCCGCAGGAGAGCGGGCGTCCGCACGTATGATGGGCAAGCGCTAGGACGCACCGCATGAAAGGTCCCGAGGCCGCCGCCCGTCAGGGCGGGGCCGAGAAGGGACCGCTTGATTCAAACCAGGTCACCACCCCAGGCTCAACGCCGCTCATTCGCCCAGTTCCGGGTGTCCAGAGGGCGGAGCCCTTGGGGTCCTCCCCATTGGGGAGGATTTAGGAGGGGAATATACCACATGGACTACATGGACAACATCCGGAACAAGCTGGCGCTGCTGCCGGATCTGCCCGGATGCTATCTGATGAAGAACGAAGAAGGCACGATCATCTATGTAGGAAAGGCGAAGGTACTGAAGAACCGCGTCCGCTCTTATTTTACGGGCAGCCATAACGGGAAAACCCAACGGCTCGTTGCGGATATCCGCGATTTTGAATACATTGTCACGGCCAGCAACATGGAAGCGCTCATTCTGGAGTGCAACCTGATCAAAAAGCATATGCCGCGCTACAACGTGCAGCTTAAAGACGACAAGACCTTCCCCTACATTAAAATTACGAATGAAAGGCATCCGCGGCTTGAAGTGACGCGCCGGGTGCTGAAAGATAAAGCGAAATATTTCGGACCGTATCCGAACGCCTACGCGGCTCAACAGACGAAGAAGCTGCTTGACCGGATGTATCCCCTGCGCAAATGCGGAGCGATGCCGAAGGAGGTGTGCCTGTATTACCATATGGGCCAGTGCCTTGCTCCGTGCGAGAAGGAAGTGCCCAAATCCGCCTATGAAGAGATTACTCAGAGCATTTCGACCTTTTTAAGCGGCGGGCACGAAGAGGTCAAGAAGGATCTTCAGCAAAAAATGCAGGAGGCAGCGGAGGAGCTTTATTTTGAACGGGCCAAGGAACTGAGGGATCAAATCAACTATATCGAAGCCCTGATGGAGAAGCAGAACATCAACACAGCAGACACGAAGGACCGCGACGTATTTGGCTATGCCGTGGATAAAGGCTGGATGTGCGTGCAGATACTCTATATGAGACAGGGAAAAATGATTCAGCGCCACTCGTCCAGCTTTCCGTTCTATGGAGAAGCTTATAGCGACTTCATGTCGTATGTGACGCAGTATTACAGCGAGAATCCGGCGCTGCCGCAGGAAATTTTGCTGCCTGAAGCGCTGCTCATAGAAGGCGCGGCGTCTATACTTCCGCCGGAGCCTGCGGATAGCGAAGCCGCATCAATGGGCGGTCCCGCTGCTGCGGACAGCGAAGAAGCAGCGGTCCGCGCGGCTGGCGAAGTCACGGCAGGTGCTACACACTCCGCAGCTCACGCCGGAGGGCCGGCCCTTGACGGGGCCGAAGAAGAAGATCCGGCAGGGGAAGA
>NZ_ASSD01000089.1 GCF_000520715.1 Paenibacillus zanthoxyli JH29 | reverse complement strand
GCCTGATCGAAAGATCCGGCGAGAACAGCCCTGAGCTGACATTGTACCTCCAGGAAGAGGAGAAGCGCCGTTCCCGGATTCACCGCGAACTGGAAGCGTCCGGGGCGGCTATTAGCGAGGCCGAGCTGTATTACGACAGCAGGCTGCTGCAGTTCTGCGACGACCTGTCGCTTTATATCGGATTGAATGAACCGGGAACGTCCAAATGCCAGGAGCATCCGTGGTGGAAGAATGGCTTCTCCGGCACCGGGGAATTCGATTTTACCGGCGGACGGGTTATTACAGCAGAGTGGCGGGGAACGACGCTGCTGCTTGATCCTTACCCATTCACCGAATCATTTGAAGTGACGCTGCTGGTGCGGCGGGTTCCCCGAAGCGCGGCGGTCTCCCAGGGGCTTGCGGCAGCTTACAGCAGCACGCCTGAAACGGCGATAAGCATTACCCTAGCCGAAGGAGAACTGAAGCGGCCTTAAGATCCAGGCTTTGACGTATGCGGAGCAGGATTAGGCGAAATCCGGCCCTTAGGGTGTTTGGTGACGGAAAAATCGGGTGCGAAAGGAGGGACGGCCAATGAACGAACCGTCGCAGAATAAATCTATAGTATCCCCCACAGGCAGCAATTTGGCCGATTTGCCCTCCACCGGCACTGGCGGCAAAAAAATAACCCGCCGCCAGTTTTTGGCCCGCAGCGCGG
>NZ_ASSD01000088.1 GCF_000520715.1 Paenibacillus zanthoxyli JH29 | reverse complement strand
GCCCCCCCCAGCCGGTGACGACAATCGGCTTGTTGGCGTCATATGCCTTTTGCAGCTCCTGCGCCATTGCCGCCGACGAGCTTTCCACCAGCGTATAGCCGTCCAGCTTATAATCCTTCAGCGCTTTTTCCGTTGCCGACATAATGCCTGCGCCCGGCTCGATGCCGATAATTTTATGGTCCAGCGAATCTGCGACCGCTTTATCAGTCAGATCTTCAATCGAATCCACTTTCATATAAGCCGGAACCGTCAGTCCAATTTTCGTTCCATTGAGGTTGGCGCCCAGATCTTCGAGGTCTTTACCGTATTTCTCCATGTAGGAAGCATGCGTGCTCGGCAGCCAGGCCGCGACCATCGCGTCAGCGCTTCCGCCCGCTACCCCGGCGAACATCGGCCCGGCGTCAACCTGAAGCAGCTCAACCGTCTTGTTCAGCTTCGATTCCAGCACTTCCTTGACGACATAGGTGCTGGCAATTTCGGAATCCCAGGCCACGTAAGCCAGCTTGACGGTTTGCGAGCCGCTACCTGAGGACGAGCAGCCTGCCAGTATAACAGCGGCCAGCAGGAGCAAAGGCAGGGTGATGGACATGAGCTTTCGGCGATTTCTCTTTTTCATTAATGTAAATCCTCCTATTTATGCTTGATTTTAAGCACGTTCTGCGTCAGGCGGTCCAGCAGGATAGCGAGCACGACAATCGCAAGTCCCGCCTCGAAGCCGGCGCCGGTCTTGGCCTGCGACACGGCGCGGTACACATAGGCTCCGACTCCCTGCGCGCCGATCATGGACGAGATGACGACCATCGAGAGAGACAGCATGATCGTCTGATTGATCCCGGCCATAATGGTCGGCATGGCAATCGGAAGCTGCAGCTTGAACAGCTTCTGCTTCGGTGTCGAGCCGAATGCGTCGGCGGCCTCAACCAGCTCCTCTGAGACCTGGCGGATACCGAGATTCGTCAGGCGAATCGTCGGCGGAATGGCGAATATAATTGAAGCGATTACGCCCGGAACGACGCCCAGCGAGAAAAAAGACACTGCCGGAAGCAGATAAACGAACGCAGGCATCGTCTGCATGAAGTCCAGAACAGGCGTGATGATATTTCTTGCCTTCCCGCTCTGCGCGCATAGGATGCCGATAGGTACACCGATCAGCACGGCCAGCACGGATGATGCCAGCACGAGCGCCAATGACTGCATCGAGGGCCCCCACAACCCGAGATTGTCGATGAGCAGCAGACCGATCAGCGCGAACAGCCCAAGCCGCCATTTGCCAATCCAATAAGCAAGCGCCGTTATTAGCAGAATGACAACCAGTGAGGGAAGAAAGGTAAGGAGCGTTTCAATCCCCACGACCATCCCTCCGATGACAGAATGGATGAAGTCAAAGACCGGACCGAAATACAAGGTCAGCCATTCCTCCAGCTTCTCCACCATTCTGCCGAGCGGCAGTTTCGGAATATTCATCAGGCAAGCCCTCCTTCTGGCACCGCGTTGCCTGCAAGGGCGGACAGCACGGCTCCCTTAATCACAATACCTTTCAGCCGGTCACGTTCATCAACCACGGCGAGCGGCAAATGCGACTCCGCCATAAGCTCGAACAATTCGTTCAGCAGCACATCGGGTCGAACCTGCGGGATTTCCCGCCGCATCACATCCGTAATCGACTGCTGCTCTTTAATTGCCCGCGCAGCGTCATCGGCGGTAATCACGCCCAGCAGCTTCATCTCCTTGTCGGTCACATACAGACTGGACACGCCGCTGTCGCGCATCAGTTGCAGCGCCACGCGAGGTCCGCGTTCAGGCCGGATCATTTCCGGCTGCTTCATCACATGGGCTGCGGTCAACACCTTTGACAAATCCACGTCCTCCACGAACCGCTCCACATATTTGTTGGCAGGCTGGATGAGAATTTCCTCCGGCGTGCCGATCTGCACAATAACGCCGTCCTTCATCAGGGCGATCCGGTCGCCGATCCGCAGCGCTTCATCCAAATCATGCGTAATGAAGACAATCGTCTTCTTCACCCGGTCCTGCAGCTCCAGAAGCTCCTGCTGCATATCCTTGCGGATCAGCGGATCAAGCGCGCTGAACGCCTCATCCATCAGCAGAACGTCCGGGTCGTTCGCAAGGCCCCGGGCCAGCCCGACCCGCTGCTGCATCCCACCGCTCAGCTGATCGGGACGATGGTTCTCCCAGCCGCCGAGGCCGACCAGCTCCAGCGCCTGCTGCGCCAGCTCTCTGCGTTTCTTTTTATCGACACCCTGCACCTCAAGGCCGTATTCGGCATTCCCGAGCACCGTCCGGTGCGGAAACAAGCCGAACTTCTGGAAGACCATGCCGATATTTTTGCGGCGGAACTGACGGAGCTCTTCGGCATTCATCTTGACCACATCTTGCCCCCGGAACAAGATTCGCCCCGCCGTAGGATCGATCAGCCGGTTCAGCAGCCGGACAAGCGTCGACTTGCCGCTGCCCGACAAACCCATGATGACGAATATTTCTCCTTCGTTAATATGAAAATCGGCCTGATTCACTCCGACCGTCAGCTTGGCTTCCTTCGCGATTTTTTCCTTGGACCATCCCTGCTCCAGCAGCGTAAGCCCTTTGCGGGCGTCCTGACCGAATATTTTCGTAAGCTGCTTCACTTCAAGTATAGGCATATGGACCTCCTTCTCCCGTATTTTTCCGGGTCAATTCACTCGTTTCAGTCTAACGGACGACCGGAAGGAGAAGCAAAGCGCATATACCGTTATAATTTAACGTACAGTTTTTACTTTACGTACTTTTCATAAAGAAAACTCTGCTTTACTCCAAATTCCGTTCCGGTTCGGGTTCTTTACTTCATTGGGGGATCTGATTACAATACACTAGGAGAGATTGTGCAGTTATAAAGCTTCCTGCAGGAGGAGACAGCATGAATGATTTAGAAGGGCTGGCGCCCGAGCAAATAGAGAGAATAAGCAAGGCCCGCGAGCGCGTCATCGATTCCATCGGCAAGAACATGGATCTGTACGGCGTGACTCTGTCCATCGGCCATTTGTATGGATATATGTATTTCAAGCAGGGTCCGGTTACGCTGGACGAGCTGAGCCAATCGATGGGCATGAGCAAGACGTCCATGAGCACCGGTGTCCGGACGCTGCTTGATCTGAAGATGATCGATAAGGTATGGGGGAAAGGAACACGGAAGGATTTGTTCGAGGCCTCATCCGATTGGTACCAGAATTTCAGTGATTATTTCTCGATTAAGTGGAGAAAAGCGGTAGAAAGCAACATGAATGCTCTAGCCAAATCTCTGAACGAGATCCGGGCGATTAAAGAAGAGTACAGCGGGGATGAAGCGCTGGCTGCTCTGCTTACTAAGGATGAGGACAAAATCGGGGACGCGATGAAATATTACCGTTGGCTGCTGAAGCTGATCGTGGCTCTCGAAACTGGTAAAATCTTTGAACTGATTCCAAAGGAAGAATAGGTTTTCCTTTTGGACGGAGGCGATGGAGCTTGGCCGCGAGGCTGCCATCGTCTTTATTTTTGCCGCAAAAGCCGCTGCCCGCCCCTAGCTGTTCCTCTGCGGACAAGCGCGGTCAAGCGCAGGCGCGGACAGCTTAATAGCTGCGCTTGTTGCCTTTTTTTACATATTCCCAGTCCTGTTCCACGTTCCGCCTTACCCTTTTCAGGAGCTTGTATAGCGTCTCGATCTCCTCATCGGACAAGCCCGCCAGGGCTGTTTGGTCGGAATAGTCGGCTTCTCTTTTCAAAAAAGGATACACTTCTTCCCCTTTAGCGGTTGGGTACAGCTTCTTGATCTTCCGGTTGTCCGGATCGCTGCGTTTCTCGATCAACCCTTGAAGCTCCAGCTTGGCAATGGCGCGCGCTGCGGTCGTGCGGTCGACCTTGATCATCTCGGCCAGCTTCTCTTGGATGATCCCGGGCTGCTCACAGATGCGGACCAGGTACAAATACTGCCCCTTCGTCAGCTCCAATTCCTTGAATTCGATATTGCTGATCGAGTCGAACGCTCTGGCAATCATCCCGATCTCACGTAAAACTTCGCTCATTTCAACGCTCCTATTTCCGATATTTTGTTGTAAATACAACAAAATAGACTTATACTATTAGACATTAAGACATCCCTTAGTTCCATTATGACCCGATCCGAAGCGGAAAGCCAGAAGCGGATGCGGCAATTTTTGAACTGCGGCCTGAAATCCCAAGACTTTACGAGGTGAGCGCTGATGAACTGGCATCTGAAAGCATTTGACGAGCTGTCCAATATGGAGCTGTACAATATTTTGAAGGCAAGAACCAATATTTTCGTCGTTGAACAGAACTGCCCTTATTCCGAGGTGGACGGCAAGGACCCGGCCTGCCATCATCTGTTCCTGGAGGAACAAGGCAAGATTATCGCCTACCTGCGCATTCTGCCCCCCGGCGTGGCTTATCCCGAAGCGTCCGTCGGCCGGTTTATCGTCGATCCGAAGCTCCGGGGAACGGGTCTTGGCCGAGAGCTGTTCGGCAGGGGGCTTGCTTTTGTCAGGGAGCATTTACGGGAAACCCGCGTCAAAATCCACGCGCAGGCTTACCTTCAAGACTTCTATGCTTCCTTTGGCTTCGAGCCGGTGTCGGACGTCTTTCTGGAAGACGGAATTCCGCATATCGAAATGCTTCTTTCGCCGGAAGAATAAGCCGTTTGGTCTGTCCGTCCGGTTGGATAACTAACCCGATTACGACTTTCCGCATCCATTTCCCTACAAAGGAGTGTTGGCATTGGGACGCATTGTTGTGCTGTACGGTCCGTCCGCTTCCGGGAAAAGCGAAATTCAGCGGCAGCTTACAGGTCCCGGATTTCCACGAATCATCACGGCGACCACCCGCCCGGCGCGGGCGCAAGAGCTCGATGGCGTGCATTACCTGTTCCTGGACAAAGAGAGCTTCCGGGAAAAAATGACGCGCGGGGAGCTGATCGAGTGGACCGAGTATAACGGAGAATGGTACGGAACGCTGCGTTTGAGCATCGAGGAAGCTATAAACGGTCCGGCGAACGCCAATATCATCCTGGATCTTGCCGGCGTGCTTGCGCTGAAAGAGCGCTACCAAGAGCATATCCTTGTGATCTACATCGGCGCGGACCTCTCCTCTCTTGCCAGAAGGCTGGCCGAAAGAGGCGGAGACTCGGCCGAAACGGCAAACAGACTGCGCAAGGCCCGTGAGCAGGAGCTCACCGAAGCCTATATGCAGCCTGCGGACGCCGTCCTGTGGAATAACGACGGCACAGATTTCACGGAGACGCTGAAGCGCGTCCGGGAAATCATCGCTTCCCATCGGCGGGAGGCGTAACGGCAACCGTGCTTATCCGTGCGGATTTGAGCGCTTTGGTAAACATTTTGATAGCAGACAGAATCAGAATGAAGCCCAGCACCAATTTTAGCAGGCTGGAAGAGATGTAAGCGATTAAGAGCCCGCCGATGAACGAACCGAGAATCGAACCGAGCCCCATGGGAACGACCAGTTCCCTCCATTCTTTTTTCTCCGCATAGGCCCCGTTGGCAGCATGCTTGATCATCCCGATCACCACCGTTGGCAGACTAATCAGAACGCTGGCGGTGCCCGCTATCTTGATATCCACCCCGAATACGAGCAGCAGAGTCGGAATGATCAGTTCCCCTCCGGCAACCCCGAGCAAGCTGCTTACAATCCCGATGCCTATCCCAAAAGCAATCCCGACCAGTACAGCAACCGGCAGCGGCATCGGAATACCGCTGGAGACAACCGGAGAGATGCCTTCCGCAACAAGGAGTACGCCAATGGAAACAAGGAGAATGAGAATGACTTTCTCAAGCGTCCGTTCGGACAGCCGTTTGGAGTAGTTCGCCCCCGTATAAGCGCCAATCATCCCCCCGACAATAAAAGAGGCAATGACCGGCAGAATGGCCGTCAGCTCTTTAAGCGGAGCCTGAGGAAGACGAATGGCCAGCGAGGAGATCAGGGTGATCAAGCTGACGGCCAGATTGAATGCAACCGCCTGCCGCGTCGAATATTTGAACAATCCTACCAGCACAGGGAGACGGAATTCCGCCCCGCCGAGTCCGATTAACCCGCCCAGACAGCCGATTGGCGCTCCCGTTAGCAGTGCAAGCAGTGATTTTTTTCCTTTTTCATTCATTAATAACGGCTCCTCTCTTACAAAACCGAACAAAACGCTACGAAACACAACAAAACCGGATTTAAAAAAAGTGTATCCTAGCCTATAATAATTGACAAGAGCAACATTTGAACGAATATTGACGAGGTGATCTTCCACATGTCCGATAACACCCTTTCCTATTCACCCGAAGAGGTTTCCAAAATTCTCAAAATTTCCAAAGGCACCGTGTATGATCTCATTAAGCGCGGGGAGCTTCCATCTTACCGGATCGGAAAAAAACTGCGGGTCGCCCCAGCCGATCTGGAGGCATACACCCGCCCTTCCTATGCCGCTCCAAAGCATCAGCCCGAAGCGCCGGTAATTTCCATGGAGAAGCTGATTCTGGATAATCACGGACTCATCATATGCGGTCAGGACATTGTTCTTGACGTGCTTTCCCGGCATATTGAAAAAAGAAATTCCTCCATCCGCTCCCTCCGTTCCTATGTGGGCAGTCTTGACGGCCTTCTCTCCCTTTACCGGGGGACTGCGAATCTCGCCGCCGCTCATTTATGGGACGCAGAGACCGACGAATTCAATACTCCTTATGTCCGCAGTCTGTTGAGTGGATTGTGTAATTCATAAGCAAAATGTGTCCATACCACAATCTATTAGATAGGTCTCTACCCAATAGATTGTGTAAGTGATACTTAAAATAATAAGTATAGTTTATCATATTAATTAAAAAAATATTTTGTGGAAATATTGATATATTTCTATAGCTATTTATAACCAAGATAATAGTATTCCTTAATATTTATGAGAGTTCGGTTTTTTACTAAAATAGATGAATGTCACAGAAATTTAACTATATCTAGTAAAGGAAAATGTTGAAAGAAATAATAAAAAGTAACATTATGGAATATTATTACAAATATTATAAAGGATGGTGTATGTTTTGAAGATTAACAAAGTTTTACTAGGCTTCGCTTTGGGAGTGGCTGCTTTTTCATTGACAGGTGTTGCAAGCGCAGCGAGTATTGTTAATGAAGGAAGTGCCGACGAAGTAGTAACTGTTGATTTTGATAGTGGAAGTGGTGTACCTGTTCAAAACATCGATAAAACTTCAGAAACTTTGTCTTTTGCGGCTACTGCTTCAGAGGACTTGCATTACTACTGGAAATTGAATGCATATGATCCAGTATTGGGTGATCCGTATGTGGTTAGCCAATCGACTGCTAACGCACCTATTGATTACATTAGTGCCAAAGCAAGAGTTTTTGATGATGATGAGACACTTCTGGATACTAAGTTGGATGAGCAAAAGGGGTCTTCTATAGCAAGTGCTAAAGCAGAACCTACTGACTTTTATTACGGTGATGATTATGCAATCGGAAATCATACCTTTAAACAAGCTGGTTACTCAGACATGGTTAAGGAAACACGTGTCGAATGGTAGAATAATTTTTAAATGTTTATCAAAGTAAAAAAGATATGCAACAAAAGCATATCTTTTTTACTTTGATAATAATATATTTGGCACGGCTTCGAATTAATATTTGAATTTTATAGAAGGAAATTTGAAAAATGAGCATACTACATAAAATCAAAAAAATGTCCTTTTTAAAGAAACCAAAATATCATATAGCAATACTGTGTGTATTAATTATAATATTGATGATTTTTGTATATAAGCCATACAAAGAAAACCTGTCACCAGTAGTTAATAAAAAAACAATTGTCCCTAAAACTTCATCGAGTAATAATAAAGACTCAAACATGATTTTTTATGGATTAAAAAACTTAAATAATGAGATTATAGATAATGGAAGTTCACTTAATGGATACATACATAATAATGAGTTAAATGTAATAGTTTCATTACAGCATTTAATGAATGAAGAAAGAGAATATGGATTAATTGTATTAGAAAACTATAAGCAAACTGAGTTTAAAATTATAAATAATGAGAAAATTGATAAGTTTCTTTTTACTATGAAAGCCAATTCTGAAAAAGATATAAAAGTAATGGTTCCAATAAGTAAAGACGCGATTGATATTGCTTTTTTAATAATTAAAAAGCCTAGTTATGAGCTGAGAGAAAAAGATTTAACTAAAGCTGGTATACTTGAGGAAGTCTTAAGTTTGAGATTTCCTCTTAAAAAGGATACTGAAAAAAAACAAATCAATAATGCAGTTCCTAATGAGGTTTTAAAGACGCAAATCAACGAAAGTCTGTTTCTTAGTAAAAAAGAAAAAGTATTACAATTTATCGAGGCGGATAAGGAACAAAGTAATTTGTTTTTGTCTGTAGGAAATGATCAAAAGTATCCAATTCAATATGCCATAATTGCCTTGAATAATTGGGAACAGGTTCCTAGTATAGATAATAAAGAAGAAGTCTTTTATTCAAGTGTAGTACCTAATAAAAGAAATATTTATAATTTCAAAATCCCGAAGGTAACAAAAGATACGAATTTTCAATTTATAGCATTCCCTTATCCTTACCAAGTGAGTAGTAAAAATTATAAAAGTCAACAAGCAATAGGCTCATTTCGGATATTAATTTTAAATAATGATTAAATAGACTTAAGGAGGTTGAATTAAATTGGGTGACTTCAATTTGATTATTATAATTTTAATTATTATTTTTGTGGTTATGATAATGACTATTAAAGGCAATCAAAAAAGAAAATAAAAAAGATTAAACCTGAATTACGAAAGTAACCATCGCTAAAAAAACGAAAAAGGCCTCCAAATCTTTGGTAGAATGGTGTTTACCAGAACAACATCACCCAAAGAGAGGAGACTGCTGCCCGGGCACCGGTGCGTCATCGTTAATCTGGTGTTCCGCAATCAGGGATTCTATGTCGCTCCCGGCAACCCGAAGAATATGCGCTCCTGGGAGAGTCTATTTAAACCGGGAATCGTCATGGCTAACCGGGAAAAAGGTTCGGGCACCCGCATCATGCTGGACGAATGGCTGCGTAGTATGAACGCGGATGCTCATTCCATTCAGGGCTACGGGCATGAAGAGATGAGCCATATCGCCGTGGCCAGCGCTGTCGCGCGGGGAATTGCCGATGTGGGGATCGGCACGGAGAAAGCGGCGCAGCAGGTGTCCGGCGTCGATTTCATTCCGCTCAAGAAGGAGCGGTATGATCTGGTCTTTTACAAGGAGGATATGGACAAGCCGCATTTCCAGACGCTTCTGGCAACTCTGCGGTCTCCCGAATTCAAGCATGAAGTAAGCGGGCTCGGCGGGTATGATTTTTCAAGCTGCGGAGAGATTGTCGGAGAGGTGTGACCGGGAGAATCCGGAACTTGAACAAGACCGGGATTCCCGTGGAATTTAAAAAGGACAAGCCCGGTGAAATGCCAAAGGCTTGTCCTTATTTTCTATTCACTAACCATCTTAGAATAACTCTGCTCATCAACCACCCGGCGGGCGGTAACATAACGGTCCTGGTAATACGAATCGGACAGCTTGCTTATTCTGACTCCCTTGCGGCTGGATGAGTGAGCAAACTGACCATCGCCTATGTAGATTCCTGCATGGGAAATCCCCTTGCCGAACGTATCAAAAAACACCAAATCACCGGCACGCAGATCGTCTTTGGCCACTGAAGTTCCAATCCTAGCCTGGGACTGGGAGGTGCGCGGCAGATCATCAACATCAAATTTTTTTAATACATACAGGATAAATCCGGAACAATCAAAACCTGAGGTTGTAGTGCCGCCATATTGGTAAGGTGTCCCCAAAACCTGGTTCACGACACTCGCAAGCTTAACTTCACTTGCATATGTACTGGGTGCGGCGGAAGTAAATATAGCAGCGGCTGCTATCAGCGATAGGATGACTTTCTTCAGAGTTGTTCTCCCTTTCTATGCCTGCGGCGTTAGCTGAGGGCTTCAATTAGTTAATATTTTGTAACTATTAATACTTTAATCTATGGAAAACAAGACTGTCAATCTCTTTGTAAGCTCGTTTTTTATAAGGAAAACGGCACTGTCCAGGCATATGTTCATTTCGTTAAAAAGAACAAAATTGTAAACTATATCCCCCTAACCCCAGGATGTGGAATTCCGTTGGCGAGATTGTGACGAAAATGTGCTTATTTAAAATCACTATAATAAATTCTAAAACATTTAAAGTTAATCTTATTGACATAAAGAAAGTACTGAAGTTATCATGTTGCTAATTGAGAATAATAATCATTATCTTTAGGGGGATGCTTGAACATGATGAAGCGTAAATTCTTTGCTCCATTGCTTACGGGAGTACTTGCTGCCGGTCTGTTGGCCGGATGCGGAGCGAACAAGGCGAGTGAAGCCGGTGGTGCGGCGAATACAGAAGCGACGGTTAAGCCGAGCGCACAGGCAACGGAACAAGCAGTGAATATCTATACCGCCCGGAACTATGATGTGGACGCGCTGCTGTATAAGAAATTTACGGAAGAAACCGGAATCAAAGTGAACGTGATCGAAGGCAAGGCGGAGGAACTGATTGAGCGCATGAAGCGTGAAGGCGAAAGCACGCAGGCCGACCTGTTCCTTACCGTCGACGGCGGCGTGTTGAACAATGCCAAGCAGGCTGGACTTCTTCAGCCGGTCACTTCGGCAACGATCGACCAGAATGTTCCGAAAGAGCTGCGCGACCCGGATAATCAATGGATTGGACTCTCCACCCGCGCCCGCGTCATCGTCTACTCCAAGGATCGCGTAAAGCCGGAGCAGCTCTCCACCTATGAGGACCTGACCAGCCCGGCCTGGAAAGGCAAAGTGCTTGTCCGTCCTGCCGCAAGTTTGTACAACCAGTCCCTGCTGTCCTCCTTCATTGAATTGAACGGTGAAGAAAAAGCGGAAGAATGGTCCAAGGGTCTTGTCGCCAACCTAGCTCGTACCCCGGAAGGCAACGACCGCGATCAAGCTAAGGCAATTGTCGCCGGTGTAGGCGATGTGGCGCTGATGAATACTTACTACGTGGGCCTGCTGATCAATTCGGATGATCCGGAAGAAGTGAAGGTCGGAAAAAGCATCGGCGTCTTCTTCCCGAACCAGAAAACGACAGGCACCCATGTGAATATCAGCGGCGCGGCTGTAACCAAGTACAGTAAGAACAAGGACAACGCTGTCAAGCTGATCGAATTCCTGACTGGCGCCGAAGCGCAGACGATGGTTACCAATGAAAACTTCGAGTTCCCAGTCAATGCCAAAGCCGAGCTACCCGAGCTGCTCAAATCCTGGGGAACGTTCAAAACGCAGCAAATTGACTTCAACAAATTGGGCGCTCATAATGCCAAAGCGATTGAAATCATGAACAAAACAGGTTGGAAATAACATATGCATCTAAACACAGTTAAGGTACAGATAAAAAGACGCCTTAGCGGTTGGCGAATCGTAAGCTTGGCGGGGGCGGCAGTTATTTTGCTGCCCATTCTTTTTGTACTGCTCTCGATCTTTAATCCGCCGAATGACAATTGGGTTCAAATCAGGCAGTACCTCGTAAAAGATTATATCGCCCAGACGGTTCAGCTGACGCTGACGGTTGCCGTGCTGACAGCATTGCTCGGGGTAACGCTGGCCTGGCTTACGGCGGTCTATGATTTTCCGGGAAAACGGTTCTTAAGGTGGGCGCTGGTTCTTCCTTTAGCCATTCCTCCATACATTGCCGCTTTTACATACAGCACGATGTTCAGCTACACCGGCGTTGTCCAGACAACGCTTCGGAACCGGTTCGGGATTGTTCCCAATCAGGAGCTGATTACCATCTCCTCCATGCGGGGCGCTGTTCTTGTATTCACCTTGTTTTTGTTTCCTTATGTATACCTGATTACTAAATCGTTTCTGGAAAAACAGAGTGCTTCATATATTGAGAACGCCCGGCTGCTCGGAAGGAACGGCCTGTCGATATTCCTGCGAATTGCGCTTCCTTTGTCCCGGCCGGCGCTTGCCGGTAGTGTAAGCCTGGTGATATTTGAGGTGCTGAGCGATTACGGGGTAACGAGCTATTTTGGCCTACAGACCGTCTCCACAGCGATCTTCCAGACCTGGTTCGGGATGTATGATGCGGATTCGGCGATGCGCCTTGCCGCCTGGCTCATGATTATTGTCCTCGGCTTGTTCCTGGTCGAAATGCTGCTGCGCAAAAGGCGCGCTTACAGTTCGACGACGAGTAAATCGAGACCGCTTGTGCCGAGGCGTTTAACGGGAGTTCGCGGGTGGACGGCTAGCCTGTTCTGTATGATCGTTTGGTGTGCGGCGTTTTTGTTCCCGCTTCTGCAGTTAATCGTATGGGCGGGCTGGACGTTTGACAGCATGTGGAACGCAGGGTTGTTCCGGCTGATCTACCAAACCCTGTTCGTGGCTGTCGTCTCCACCTTGATCATCATGATTTTTTCGCTGATTGCCGCAGCGGCGAACCGGACACGTTCCACGGTATCATTTGTCCTTTCTAAGGCGGTAACCGCCGGATATTCGATGCCCGGGGCTATTATCGCCATCGGTGTGCTGGTTGTTTTTTTGAAGCTGGATAAACTCTGGGCGGCCTTCCATCATCAGCTCACGCTTGGGGGAATCCCTCTGGTGCTCAGCCTGACTCTCGCGATGCTGATCGCGGGGTATGTGATCCGGTTTATGGCTACGGGGTACAACGCCGTGGAAGTCGGGTTTGAGAAAATGGGCCGAAAATTTACGGAAGCGTCCCGCATGCTGGGGCACGGAATGACCCGTACTTTTTTCAAAGTGGATCTGCCTTTAATCAAAGGGGCGGTGATGAGCGGATGCATCCTGACTTTTGTGGAAATTTGCAAGGAGCTGCCGCTGGCCTTGATCCTTAGACCCTTCAATTTCGAGACCCTGGCTACAAAAGCTTACCGGTATGCGAGCGATGAACAGATTTTCGAGGCGTCCATTCCCTCTTTGCTTATCATTGGCATCAGCTTGATCTCGGTTTACGTTATGCATCATTTAGACAGGAGGTGGGAGCAATGAGTATCGTAGACATCCGTAATTTATCCTTCTCTTATGAGCGGGGCAAGTCCCCGGTGATCGACCGGTTCTCCTGTTCCATTGAAAAAGGGGATATCGTCGGGATCGTAGGCGCAAGCGGTAACGGAAAAAGCACACTGCTGCGGCTGATCGCGGGTCTGGAGATCCCCTCGGGCGGGGAGATTCGGATCAATGGGGCTCCCGTTGTGAATAAAGGCTGCTACATCCAGCCGGAGCGGCGGGGCGTCGGCATGGTGTTCCAGGACTACGCCCTGTTCCCTCATATGACCGTCCGCAAAAATATCGAGTTCGCCCTGCACCGTCTCCCCCGCAAAGAGCGGGCTAAACGGCTGGAAGACATGCTCGGTCTAGTCCAGCTCGGCGAATTCAAGGATCGTTACCCGCATGAGCTGAGCGGCGGACAGCAGCAGAGGGTAGCGCTCGCCCGGGCGCTGGCGCAGAAGCCGGCCGTTCTGCTGATGGATGAGCCCTTCAGCAACCTCGATGCGGGACTGAAGGACGCGATCCGTTCCGAGCTGCGGACGATTTTGAAGAAAGCGCAGATGACCTGCCTGTTCGTCACCCATGACCAGCAGGATGTCGAGGCGATCAGCGACCGGTCGATTCATCTGGGTCCGGGGTCTGATTTAAACGTACGGGTGCTGACCTGCAAAGCTTAGGGAAGCGGCATCATAATATGATAACACCAAAAAGTGTAGTTGAGCCGCATGGCATTCTTGGATTCATAATAGGCGTGAGTTCTCTCCGATGATATAATGGAGATAATCTATTCCCCGTAACAGGATGATGCTTATTATGAACTTGGTTGATAAAAAGAAGAAGGCCGCGGAGCTTGTAGCCTTGATGAAGCAGAATGATCCCATATGGAAGCCGGGTTCAGATCAGCATCACTTGAAGCGGAGAAAGCGTAAGGGTCATCTTCCGGATGACTTTACGATGGACAACTATAACAGCTTGATTCGAAAGCTATGTACGTCCGATGAGCATGAAGCCTATGTGTATCACCTGCAGGGCTTTGATCAGGATTATTATGTGTTCGGTGACGGGGTTTATTGGATCGCTATCATTGGAGAGAATGGAGTACTGGAGACAGCATTTCCGCCGGATTCCTACTCCAATTACTTGGCCCCGGAAGATGGCTATCAATTATTAGGAACAATCAAGGAGGTGCTCCGATATGTTTAGGCAAAATGATATTGACCATTATGGGATGGATGTGAAAGACTTGGATGCCAGCCCCTTTGAAATGGTCGAGATGCTCCGGCTGCGGAGCAAGATTCATTCGTATTTCCGAGAATTGACCGACGAAGAGAAGCTGGAAGTTAATCGATATGATTTGATCCTCCTGTCTAACGTCAAGGGATTCTACGATAAACTGAAGCTCATTCATGACTTTCAGAATAGCAATAAGCCAGAAGACGAGTGGTGGTGGCATTTGCATAACGTGGTAAGGGCCTTCTACAAAAGGAGTTTCTCCATTAGCTTTGCAGACCCCCACGGGGATTTGATAGTTAACATGGTATAAATTAGATAGAGGCCAAATTCCACGTCGGGTGGGGTTGGCTTTTTTTACTTATATAGCTTCCGACCAATCCCTTTCTCCAGGATATCGACCTCCGCTTCCGGGAACTTTGCCGAAAGTTCCTGCATCCGCTTCTCCAGGTGCTTTAGCTGTTCTTGAAAGGAAAGAATCGCAGTTTAGTTCCTCTCGCTCTCTTGGACTGCAAGGGATTGACGATGCAGTGCGGAATCCCCTCCTGAACCAAGATGGTTACAAGTCCTCCATGATAATGCCCGGTCGCCTCCAAAATAACCATGGGCATTTGGCCGCTCTGTTCGTGTAACCGCTCTGCACATGCTTGTAGCTTTCCAAACCCTTTCGCATCATGAATCATGACCTCGGTTTTCCCTAACGCTTCGTTCCGCCCTGTAAAGGCTTGAAACACACTGCTTCCCTTCGACACATCCACTCCAATTACCGGTTCTATGTTTTCTCTACTCTTGATGTATTCGCCGGCACTCCCACGATAGTTCCAAACCCATAGCTTCGCTTGTGATGCGGGATCTATTGCCCCTACCAGCTCAATCATGGTCATTGGAGGCAGTGGGAGAACAGTTTTTCGTTCGTGGTTTATCCCCCTCAAAGCCCCTCGTTCTCCCGGCTACCGCCATCTTAATGCACCTATTAAAAAAATTTATACTTTCTTATCTTTTTATAAAACTGTCGCCCTCATCAGAGTTCGGCAGTTTTTTTGTTATGATTCCAGCTGGATGGAACCCAAAACTGAAAAATGGTACATTTTGTGACAAATATATTAATTTGTAGAAAAAATATATAACACAATAATTGCCAGATCAATTGGTAAGTTTTATAATAAAAAATGTTTAAATACACAAAATTGAATTGAAAGGATTGGTAACCATGACATCATTTGTACGATCTATCACTTCACCCAAAAAGTTTATTTGCGGAAATAGTTTGCTTGCCCATTTGAATGAACACATCCAAAGCTTCGGCGACAACGCCTATGTCATTTGCGACGAGTTCATCCTGGAGCGCGCAAAGAACGAAGCAGGCGCATCCATTGCTGCGGCGGGCAATAAGGCAACGTTTGAAAAATTCAACTATGAATGCACCAAGGAAGAAATTGAGCTTCATCGTGAGCTGTCCCGTAAAGCCGGGGCCAATATTATCGTGGGAATCGGCGGGGGAAAAACGCTGGATACCGCAAAAGCAACGGCCTATTACGAAAAATTACCGGTTGTTATTTTTCCTACTCTGGCATCGACAGACGCCCCTTGTACGGCCCTGTCCGTCATTTACAAGAAAGACGGCTCCTTTGACGAATACCTCTTCCTGCCGAGTAATCCGGATATTGTGCTTGCCGATACAGGCATCTTGTCGGCTGCGCCGGCACGGTTCTTTGCCGCAGGCATCGGCGATGCGCTCGCAACCTATTTTGAAGCCCGCGCTTGCTATGCCGCAAATGGCGATAACCTTGTGCTCATGAAGCCTTCCACGACAGGGCTCGGCATCGCCAAAATGTGCTATGAAACGCTGCTTCAGCATGCGGTTAAGGCACAACGCGCTGTCGAGCAAAAGGTGTATACCCGCGCGGTTGCAGAAACGATCGAAGCAACGATTTATTTGAGCGGAGTCGGGGCGGAATCTGGCGGCCTGGCGGCCGCACATGCCATTCACAACGGGATGACAGCTGTGCATTCACTACATAGAGCCCAGCATGGCGAGAAAGTAACCTTTGGCCTTCTAGCCCAACTTGTGCTTGAGAATGCGCCGCTCGATGAGCTCGAAACGGTCATTAAGCTGGTTAAGGATGTAGGTCTGCCTTTGACGCTCGAAGATCTGGGATGCACGGAATTCATCGAATCCGAATGGCGTCAGGTAGCGGAAACTGCTTGCGCGGAAGGGGATACCATGGGCAATATGCCGTTCCCAGTCGAACCGGAGGATGTCTATAACGCGATTGTCACAGCCAACGCGATTGCCAAAACGTATAAATAAGAACTGAACGTCCAAAAGAGGCCCTTCCAGCCATTTGGCCGGCTTTAAGGGCCTCTTTCAACGTTTTTTCCTCTGACGAATCCAGCTTGCCAGCAGAAATATAAGTGCGATAAGCATTACAGCGCAGATTAAGAACGTTTTGATGTAACCGCCAACATGCATTAGAGCATCGCTTTGGTAAGATAGCGCAGGTATGGCCATGCACGTTATACCCATCCCTATGAACAGAATGGCAATCAGCCATTCTATTTTTTTCATGTGCTCCCCTCCCCATACCCTGATTGCAGGGCACACCGGATTTCAAGGCAATCCGCTACGGCTGGTTTCTCAATCCTGTTCTCCGGAAACATAGAACTTATAGCCAACTCCCCACACCGTTTGAATAGGATTGTAGGTCATTCCCGCTCTCTGCAGTTTTTCACGTATATTCTTGATATGGGTATCCACCACCCGGACTTCGCCCTCGTAGTCATATCCCCATAACCTTTCGACGAGCTCCTCCCTGCTGAAGGCGCGCTGCCTGCTTTGGGCTAATACAGCCAGCAGATCGAACTCTTTCGGGGTAAACTCAATCAATTCATCTTGAATCCGAACCTCCCGCGCGTCGGGGAATATGGTCATTTGCGGAAATTCCAGCACCCACTGCTGAGGCAGCAAAGTCTGTGTAATCGTGGATCTGCGGATTAACGAATATATTCGGGCCAGGAGCTCTTCCGAATCAAACGGCTTGGTTAAATAATCGTCCGCACCTATCCCCAATCCATGAATCTTATCCTTGGTTTCAGTACGCGCCGTCAGCATTAATATCGGAACCGTTTCCGTTTCTCTAATCGCCTTGCATACTTGCCAGCCATCCATATCAGGCATCATGACATCGAGCAAAATAATATCAAAGGAATGCTTCTTGACCATGGATAACGCCTCCAGCCCTGTAGACGCCTCCTGAATCTGGAATCCTTCCTTCATCAGATAAATCCGGAGCAGATTCCTCATATTCCATTCATCATCCACAATCAGCACTTGAAGCTTCGGCACAATGCCCACCTTCTTCGTTCTCTATGATTTCAAGCTCTGTATTTCTTTGCGCATCAGCTCATTTTGTGCCTTCAATTCCGTCAGTTCTTCCTGAAGCTGTTCTGTCGTCACCTGCTTCTTATGGCTTCCATGGTGATGTCCGCCACGCATTCCAAACATCATAAATATCATCATTAACGGACAAATCAGCGTCAGCAGCCAAGACCAATTCATAATAAATGCCTCCCATACGCTTTGTATTTATACCCTTATTGTAAGGAGTGATTATGGAGAAAATATGTTGAAAAAATGAGGTATCCATGTACTTGGGCTCATACAATAAAACATAAACAAGCAGGGGGTTGTACTCATGTCCAACTGGATAATCGCAGCCATCTTCTATACTTTTATTATGGGCTGGTCGTTTGGCTTTATTTATCGCTTCCGTTCCGCCGTAACGGGCACAATTGCAATGATTTCGCCAATGGCAAACGGGATGATTGCTGGCTTTGGCAGCGGGACGATCATTGGCGCGGGGGTTTCATCGGACATCTTCCTGTCAATGTTATACAGTGTGCTAATCGGCATTCTCGCAGGAGGGATCATCGGCTCGATTATCCATATCGGAGCATTTCTGAACGGGGCACTATCCGGCATGATGGCCGGGTTGATGGGGGCGATGCTCATTGTTATGCTGCCTTCGTCCGAGTGGAATCGAGTGATTTTTATTTTTATGGCCGTTAGCGGTTTCCTTCAATTTGTTCACACTCTGATGCTCCAAGGTCAGATCGAGGAATCCGTTCTGAAACGCTCCGCTTGGATCTTTCGTACTCCATTCCTTATGTATCTGGCTATTGCTGCTTTCATTTTTCTTTACTCTACCGGCAGTTCACCCGATACAATAATTCCTAGCCCTAAGCATCCAAACCATTCTATGATGAACATGAAATAATTCCCGTTGACAAGTAGCAGGAGGAGTCATGAAGCATGAAAACAAATAGATCTGACACTATTAGAAAACGATATGACCGGATATCGGGAATCTTTGATTTAATGGACCGGATGATCAAAAAAGAATGGCGAACTGAACTGCTTAATAGTGTGGACGGTGAGGTATTGGAGGTAGGCGTGGGAACTGGAGCCAATTTGTCCTATTACCCGGCTCACACAGCGGGCGTTACCGGTATTGATTTCAGTCCGGGCATGCTTCGCTATGCCCAACCAAAAGCAATCCACGCTCCATTTCCGGTAACCCTGTTGGAGATGGACGCCCAGCATATGACTTTTCCCGATAATTCATTTGATTATGTTATAGCGACCTGCGTCTTTTGTTCTGTGCCTGATCCTGTAGCCGGTTTACTGGAAATCCGAAGAGTATGCAAGCCGGGCGGCAAGGTGCTTCTGCTGGAGCATATGCGCAGCGAGCAGCCGTTTGCAGGATTGTTAATGGATGTGTTCAATCCAATTACAGTCAGACTCTGGGGAGCTAACATCAACCGCAGAACGCTGCAAAATATTGAAAAAGCAGGTTTTATCATTGAGGAGAACGTAACCTTGATGGGCTCCATCGTCCGCAGACTCGTGTTAAATCCGAATAAACCGTATGATTAATACGCCGCTTAAAACAGGAAACCGAAGGCTAATTGGCCTCCGGTTTTTGTTATCCTCTATTCCGGTTTATTCGCTTTATTAGAAGGAGGAGCGTAAGCGGGCTTATAATCGGTGTACACCAATTGTTGCGCCATTCCTCCCGCGGCATGGTGAAGCTCATGGCAGTGAATCATCCAGTTTCCGGGATTATCGGCCTTGAAAGCGACAACGATTTTATCGCCGGTTTAACTAGAACGGTATCCTTCATGATCGTACTTTCCACCTTCACTGCCAGGTGCAGCTGTATTGGTCATGGCATGGGAACTATGGTTCATCGGTTGGTTTGTTTCAGTGATAAAGATACCGGCTGCCGTCCCGCCGATGATCAAGGCCAAGAAGAACAATACAATAAGTGTTTTATTGCTCAAGCCTCATACCTCCAGTTACATCATTCCCATTCCGCCGCCGCTGCTGCTATTCATATTATTCATGCTGCCGCCGTTATTCATATTGTTCATGCCGCCGTTGTTCATGTTGCTGCCGCCGCCCATATTCATCATGTCCATGTCATCCATCATACCGCCCGAGCCGCCCATGCTGCCGGACGATCCCATACCGCCCGAATTGCCCATATTCATATTGGACTGCCCGCCGTTCATGTACTGCTGCTGCATCCGCATCATATCCTGCTGCAATTGGTTCATACGCTGCATCATTTCATTCATTTGATCCATCGATCCGGCGCCGCCCATTGTCCCCTGCATGGTCGCTCCGACTCCGGCCGTTCCGTTAACATGAGCATTATGCAGATTATTCGTTGACGTAGTAGAACCAGCGTTTGCAGGATTCGTTACATTAAGCAGTACTACAGAGATAATTAAACCGACGAACGAGAAAATTGCCAATTTCAACCAACCATTCGTTTTCATTATTGATATTCCTCCAATTGTGCCCGTTGTTTTACTTCCTTTTTGTTCGCTTGCACCGCTAATATAGCCATACGTTTTTTTTAACAGATAATAAACCGCAAAGAGCAAACCAACGACGAGAAGAATCAGCAGAGATGCCATATACAAGTTTCCAAAGGCTCCGAGAACATTCAATTTGTTTTCCTCCGTTTGCTTGAGTTCGGCCATACGATGGCAAGAAATAAGGCCCCCGCCAGAATTACAGGCAATGTAAACAGAAGTAATCCTGTTGTTATCAGATGGATGGCATATAGTGTTCCTGATTGGTCATGGTGACCAGCATGCTCGCCATTGCCTGATAATGCTTCCGGACTCTCTATTGTACCGATTGTGAACAGGTCGGGAATGGTCGCAGAATCCAAAATCTCATTGCTCATCATGACTGCCATGGAAGCATCCATTTGCGCCGCATTTTCTGCCCGATTGCTCCAGGAAAGCGCCAGCACTAGCACGATGATAACTGCAAACACGGAGCTGAGCTGCCAGAACGGACGTTTTTGTTTGTTGAACATGGGTTACACCTTTCTTCTGCACCGTACGTAGACGCCGCCTGCAATGCTGATCGCTAATAGAGGGAATGCGAATTGAACGCTCTCATACACCAACCTTTGTACATTTGCATCTTCCTTCACTTGCATTGACAAGCCCATCAAGGAGGTTTCCATGGCCTTCATCATCCCCATCATGAAGTTCATAGTCTCCTGCTCCGTCGGTCCGAAGCGGAACATCGAGATCACTATTGCGCCAAAAGCAAAGAAAAATGAGGCAGTCACATACCAGGTAAACAGCTTAAACCATTTTTTCTGCATCCACATGACAAAGGCCCCTCCCTTCTTCGATCATCTTGCCTTCCGTTCCTTGTTCTTAGGCCACTTTAATGCATGGGACTTCATATAGATGTGCCAGATCACGCTCGCAACTGCCAGATAAGTCAATTTTTCATGAATCCATAGTGTAAAAGCCGTTGCGGCGTGGTTGCTGTCCATGAAAAGCCAGATCACAGCCCCGGTAACAATAAAAATCAGAGTGGTAATGAAGGTAAAGAGTCCATAACCGGATGGGCCGAACACAAGCCATGGCTTTTTGGTCTTATCCCGTCTTAGGATACGAATAATTTCGTAGAGGATGACAATCACGGTCAGCAAGACATACACAACCGCAGCCAAACGGTGTACGATATCCGCCGTCGCAATATCATACTGCATCACCCAACCATATTTCGCTCCCGCCATTGCAATTCCGCTCAGTGCCAAGATGGAGAACACAAGCGCCCATAGCCAGTGAAGGATAAAATCAAACTTCATTACCTGGCGCTTCCTCGTTTTGATCGGATTTCACTTCATTTCCCGCTGGAAGTACTGCCCCATTAGAAGAGGCGACAGGAGTCTTATTGATATTGTCCTTCACATAACTGTACAAGAACGCAATCAACGCTACTACAAACAGAACGGTCAGCAGTTTTATAAAAAAGGTCAATATTCCCGCAACGCTCCAAGCGGATACAAACCCGATCCGGTTCGGATTAAATCCGCCGTTCATCAAAATGCCCAGCAGATACAAAATGATGATTACCCCGATAAACGTGGATGCCAGCACAAAAATCGTTTTCAACATCGGATCATTGCTAATCACCTGTTTTCCTTTGTTATAGGACTCTTTGAAGTATGTGTTCTTAAGCCATACGGTAAGTCCGACAACAAGACTGATGACCAAAGCCACCAACAGCAGTTGAGTTACAGCCGAGAGTATTCCGCTGATGACGCTCCCTGTGCCTCCATAAGCCCCCATATTCATTGAGCCTTGAACATTTCCGGACATATCCATATCCATCATTTCTTGTTTCTCCTCCTTCTAAGTCAAAAGTTCTCTTCCGAGTTAGCCGGTTCCGGCCGGGGTACGGCCAGGCTTCGAATCATTCCAATGATTCCGACCGCCAGCAAAACAATGAAGAATACGGCAATCAACGTCATAAGCCCGGGAACTTGAATGCCCTTAATGCTGAATCCGTTGGATTGGCTCTGGGAAACTGCATTGGATGCTTCTCCGGCAGAGAGATTCCGGGCCTGTACAACGGTTTGTTCCATTTCATTGTTGACCCACCGGTTCAGGCTATCCATTTCCATAACGGTTTGTGCCATTTGATAAATGGCTTTGTTCGCTTGCTGGATATCACTGAGCCCACTATAAGCTGCTGCTTGTGCTCCCGAGACGTTGGACAGGAACAAATCTTTGGCATCATTGAGCTTCAGATATACGCTGTTAAGCGTCGTCCGGCTCTGAACCAGCAAATTGTAGCGGTTAACATACGTCTGATACGTTGGACTGGCTGATTCGGTCGATCCGGTCTGAGATTTTAGCGTTTGATCCAGCTGATTTAACAGATATACACTTTCAGACAAAATATAAATGCCCTTCTGATTGTTCTGAACCTGTACCGGATGCTGTACTTCCGCCTGACCGCCGGTTCCGCCTGATCCATTGTTACCATAAGTAGCTGCACTCGCCGGGATAGCATAAGGGTATTCCGACATCAAATCCGCCATCTGCTTAACCGTTTGATTCGCGCTCGATACTTTCTCCTGCAGCGCATCCAAAGGATTCACATCCATATTCGAAGTCGTCTCTGCTTGCTGCATGGCAGCGTGCTGGCTGTGCGCGCTTGTTTCATTTGCCGCGGCTCCAAAGTTATTCCAAGATATGAGACCGCTCTTTGAAACGAACCATCCGATATAGCCAAGGCCGGATAAAATAATGATGATGAGAACAAAACCAATAATGCTCCGAATGGTTTTCAAAACATGCTCACCTCCTTTTTATGTAGAGTACATCGATGTCTTGTTTGCAGCTCAAGAATACCAATTCACTTTGGGGAAAGTATGAAGAAACCATGAGGAAAGAATGTTTTTCAAGATAATTAAAACGCACAGCTGCCGCGCAAGTTCCGCATTATAATTCGGAGTATGGTTTTTCAAGTCTCATTATGGAGGAAAATGATTTTAAAGGGTCTCCGCTTGAATTTGTACTGGCGGCGATATGTGAACAGAAGCAAATATTTGACTAAGGCTGCATGATTTATCGTTATCGCTCGGAAATCACAATTGCCGGCTTTACCTGATTTGCCCCGATAACCGGGAAAAAGAAGTCCAAGCTCAGTTGCTCCGCCCATCACTGCGACAGGAGAACGTCCATCCCATTTCCTATATTTTGTTCTCCGATCTTCGCTGCGATTGTGACGCCATGTGCAAATACGGAAGCTCCCCTTTGACGTTCTCGATCACATATCAAAGATTTGCGCTGCCCCTAGTGATAAAGGAGCTCAATTACCACGTTAATGTGATGCGCTGCCAAGCGCACAGCAGCCCGCCTTCCTTATCGGGAAAGCGGGCTGACTGCGCTAATGTCACAAAGTGAGATCGTTACTGGAATATGATGCCGATTACCACGCCGACCGCAGCTTCCAGACATCCAGCGACGCGAGATTGACACTGCCCCCGCTTGCGAAGACTTCCAGCATGACATTAGCGGGCTCGGGATAGATATTATTGGTCATGGCGGTACGATACTGATCGGTATAAACCTCTACTGCACAGGTATCGACAAAAATATGCAGCCTGAGCGGCTCTTCCCCCGTTCTCTCCAGAACCGCTGACCGGACGCCTTCGCTCCAACCATCGGAGCGGGTGCGGTCAAAACGCAGTGCGCCGGTCTTCGTATTATACACAAGCAGCGTCTGCTGTTCGCTGTCACCTGCGCCTCTCAGCACGAATCCGATTTCTTCGGCGGTGCAGTTGGACATCTCGAACTCCGCCTTAATCTCCAGGCAGTCGCTGCCCACATACCGGGGGATCACCGGAACTCCCGGTGTGACCGCGGTCTGCTCAATATGGTAATGCTCCCTGCGCAGAACCTTCAATTCCTTGACTGGCATAAACTTCAGCCGGCCGTCGCTGTCCAGCTCCACAGTGCGCGGCGCCGACATGGCGCCGCACCAGTGGTTTTCAGCGGTCGGTCCGAAGTCTTTGAACCACGGCATCCAGTCCCAGGCGTTCAGCCAAGCGATGATGATCCGTCTGCCTTGGCCGTCCAGGAAGGACTGCGGAGCGTAGTATTCGAAGCCGTGATCCACATCGCCCATCGTGTCCCAGGTGAAGCGGCCGGTCTCATAGTCCATGTCTCCGACCAGATAGATGGTCTTGCGTTCCCCCATGCCCATCGGCGAGAACATGAGCACATAGCGGCCATCCAGAGGGAAGAAATCCGGGCACTCCCACATCGTCCCCATCGTTCCGTCGCTTTCGGCCAGCACGCCAATGTAGTTCCATTCGCGAAGATCCGGCGATTTGTAAAGCAGGGCCTTTCCAATGTCGTCTTTACTGGAGCCAACGACCATGTACCACGTTCCGTCATGCTTCCACACTTTCGGGTCGCGGAAATCAGCGGAGCCGTCCTCCGGCGGACCGGCAATGACCGGGTTTCGCTCGTATTTCTCAAAGGTGATTCCGTCCTGGCTGGTGGCGAGACATTGAGATTGGATCAGAGCGCCATCTTTAATGATCGTCCCCGTATAGAGGACGGACAGAACACCATTGTCGTCCACCGCGCTGCCCGAAAAGACGCCTCCCCGCTCATCCAGATCATAAGGCTCGCTTGGGGCGAGCGCGATCGGCAGATGCTCCCAGTGGACGAGATCCTTACTTTTGGCATGGCCCCAGTGCATGGCTCCCCATTTGGCGGCGTAAGGATAATGCTGATAGAACAGATGATATTCACCTTTGTAAAAAATCAGGCCGTTCGGATCGTTAATCCAATAGGCCGGGGCCATAAAATGATATTTCAGCCGGCTGGGGTCCTTGCCGACAATGTCCTTGATCCTGGAAATGGACTGTTCCGCTTTCAACAACGCTTCCCGATGCAATAACGCTCCTTGTGTTGGCAGCTCCACCGTTATCCCTCCCAATTGGTAATCTGGAGCCTGCAAAGGCTCCGCCCAACCTTCTCTTTTATTTAGACAAGAATGAATCTCGCACGCTCTTGCTTTGCAGGATATTGCCTTCGGAATGCCAGGACACCCGGTCCGTTTTTTTCTGAACCTGCTCTTCGCGTCCTTTGGCATAGCCGTCCATTCGTTCTTCGGCCAGCCTGTAGGACTCCTCCATCTCTTCGTTCAGGATGGCCTTCTTAAGCTCGCCGGGGCTCGGGAATTGCGGCATCCGCTGAATCCGCTCTTCCACCGGCAGAATGCCGAACGGCTTGGAAGGCAGAGTCTGATACCAGTAAGCGGTCGACGACCAGTCGTCGGACAGGTGATTGGCATGGCCGTGCTCAATCGTCACCTTCAGGCTCTCCGAGAAATGAACCGGGTCGGTGATATGGAACCGGTAAGATACCTGGTAGCCCGGCACATCGCTCTCATGCACAATGGAGCCGTGGAACGGGAACGCATTCTTTTGCATCCCCCAGGCATGGTTGAAATAGTCCTCGGCGCCCGTGCCGACGATGCTTGGCAGCTTCTCTCCGTCGATAAAGATCATATCGTCCCCCTCGCCCCACCAGCTGCCCTGGAAATGAGTAACGGAGAGGTTGCAGCCGATATAGTGGCCTTTGCCTTCCGCCTCCAGAATGACGTAGTTGCCCTCACCGTCCAGATTGGCGACCCGGTTGACCTCCGGCGTATTCACCTGAAGATCCGGCCCCCAGCCGTCGCATGGATTCTCGCGCCGCCACTGCGCATGGAAATAAGCGGTATCATCCCCAAGCGGCTGCTTGTACAGCTCATAATCGATATGGAAGTACAAGCCGAACGGCACATCGTTCTCGTTAATGATCTCAATCTTGGCCCGTTTGTTGAACGGCATCGGCAGATAGCAGTTGACCGAAGCGACGCCGCCGAATTTGAACTGCTCCTCCGGCTTCACCGACACGGTAAACGGAAGGGAGGCGAAGTTGCCGGGCATGGAATGGCCGATGCAGAAGAAATCGCCGTACGGCACAAGCACGCTTGGATGAGACTCATCGTCCCAGGTCATGCGGATCAGCACCTTGCGGTACCAGGCCGGATCGGCCGATTCCCAGGTGACGCCGAGCGCGTTGTGAATCTCGTTAACAGGCGCGATATTACCGCCCCACTCGGGATGCATTACGCTTGGACCATGTACCCGGCGGCAGAATGAGGTCATCCAGATATGATTGATGCTGCCCGGTCCGTCCATATCGCCAAGCACGACGGTGCCGCCGGCCGGAATCATCCAATAGTCCTGATTTCGCCCGTCCTGATCCCAGCTCGATACGCGCGCCGAGCGCACCTCCTTCACCTGGGTTAATTGACCTAGCAAGTTCAACGATTGAGTATGCATGCGTGATTTCTCCTTTGCGATAAATAAATTTTCTATATTAAAAGAGTTGTTGCCGCAGGTTGTTAGCACGCACCCGGCAGGCTGCCGGTTAACCCTTTACGGCCCCGGCTGTCATGCCTTCGATAATGAATCTTTGAAAGACGGCGAAGAACACCAGCTGCGGAATAATGAGCAGCGTGCTCGCCGCAATGATGCCGCCGTAATCAATGTTAAAGCGGCCCTTGAACTGGGAAATGCCAAGCGAGATCGTGGTCATCGTCTCATCGCTGATTAAGGTGACCGCGAATGGGAACTCATTCCAGATATACAGCATGTTAAAAATAAACACCGTAGCGACCACCGGCATAATAATCGGGAATACGACCGACCTGCCCAGCGTAAGGAGACCGCTTCCGTCGATAATCGCCGCTTCCTCTACCTCTCTCGGAAATCCGCAGAGAAAGCCGGTAAACAGCAGCGTATTGAAGGAAATCGAAGTCGCGATATAGGGAATGATTAGCGAAGCGTACGTATTGAGCAGCCCGAAGGATAGGGTCAGCCGGTATACCGGGAACAGCAGGATGAACGCGGGTATGGCTAATCCGGCCAGCAGGAAAGCGGTTACGGACCGTCTCAAGCGTTCGGAGCGAAACACCATCCGCGTCAAGGCATAAGAGCTCATAAACGTAATCAAGACTTCGATTACGATGGTGATGACAGCGATGATGAACGTATTTTTATACAGCAGTCCCATATTCAGCGTCGTAAGCGCCCGCTCGTAATTGTCAAAGCTCAGCGTCTCGGGCAGGCTAAACGGATTATTCAGAATGTCGCTGTTCGTCTTGAACGACAGCAGAAGCATCCATAGGAAAGGAAACAACATCAGCAGGGTGATGATGTAAGCTAAGACGGTCATACCCGCATTGCCGCTTATACGCCCCTTTTTCATACGTTTCGCTTCCTTCGCAACAGAGCTTGTCGTAGCACCGGATATAGAATTCATCAGGCTCTCCCCCTATTCCTCAATGCTCTTTCTGCTCAAGCTCATATAGACCAGGGAAAAGATCAAGGTCAGCAGAAAGGTAACGGTGGCGATGGCCATGCCGTAACCATACTCGCCCGAGGTAAAGGTTACATTGTACATGTAGGTAACCATGACCTCGGATAGATGGTTGGGTCCTCCGTTCGTCAGCAGCAGCACGGTTTCAAAGATTTTGAATACGCCTGTAATGATCAGAATGACATTAATCTTGACCGTTTCGTTCATCATCGGAATGGTGATCCTGAACATCTGCTGGACCTTGCTGGCCCCATCCATGGAGCTGGATTCGTAGACATCCCTTGGAATCATCTTGAGTCCGGCCAGGAAAATGGTTGCCAGAAATCCGATCATCTGCCAAGTAAACACAATGCCGATCGAATACGGGGTCAAAGTCTTCCCACCAATCCAGGACAGGGCGAACTGCCCGAGACCCAGCTTGGTCAAAATCACGTTGATCATCCCCATCTGCGGGTCGAGAATAAACACCCAGATGAGGCCCACCAGGATCGGAGCGACAATGCTGGGGGCGAAATTCAGCGCTTTTACGGCATTGCCTCCTTTAACCTTTACGTTAAGCAGCAGGGCGAGCAGGAAAGCTCCCGGCAGGAGCAGCAGCAAGGCGACGGCCAGAACAATCAGCGTATTCTTAAGCGATATCCAGAATAGAGAATCATTCAAAAGCCTGTTGAAATTATCCAATCCGATAAATCTCGCCGCCCCGATTCCCGTATACTCGGTCAGACTATAATAGAAGGAAATCAGTACAGGCATGATGATGTAGCCTAAATAGACAATCAGCGTGGGGATCAGCATGAAAAAAATGGTTCTTCTTTTACTGAGCCAAATCATCTTTTTCTCCCCCAGACCTGTAAAATGGCTTCGGATCGCATGGAGCTCGCCGCTGCAAGAAGTAAGAGGATCAGCGCTCCCAGAGCAAAGCTTCTAATCATGACATCAACCGCCTTTCCGAAGGTTTATTTGGCTGCCGCCAGGCACCTGAATGAAGGCAGCAGCCGATGCTTTCCTGTTACTTCGCCACTTTCTGGTCGATCAGATCGAGCGCTTGTTCCGGTTTGTAAATGCCGTTGATGACGCCATAAATGCTGTCGTTAAGCTGGTTGGCCACCGCTTCGCTCACCACCAGGTCGGGCTGCGCCTTTGGCCGCTCCCATCCCGGCTCATTCAGCTTGCTGATGACTTCCGCGTATACCGGATATTTCGCCTTGTCCACAGTTCCCGTATACTTCACGACCGGCGGCGCCTCATTCTCGGCCATCACCGCCGCGCCTTCCTGGCTGTAAAAGAAAGCGAAAAACTTCTGAACCGCATCATACTTGGCCGGGTCATCCTTCACTTTCGCGCTTGCGACCAGCGGAGCTGCGGCGACAGCCATGGCAATTTTCTGGTTGCCGACGCCGTCGGAGAAGGTCGGGCCCCAGGAGAAGCCTGCCGTCTTGGCAATCGGACTGCCTTCAATCTTCTTCGTCTCCCACACACCGGCATCCAGCATGGCGGCCTTGCCTCCGGTAAACATTTCGACCGCCTGAAAATACGACAGCGTCGAGACATTTTCCGGGAAAGCCCCGTTCACCCGCAGCTCGTCAATCTTGTTGAATAGCTTCAAAAAGTCGGGATTGTTGAATTTCTCTTTGCCGCTCTCAATATCGGCGATTTTGTCAAAGAATCCATACCGGGTCAGCATGCCGAGGAAAGCCCATGTGCTGAACGTATCCTTCGAGCCTTTCGCAATGGTAACGACATTGTTCGCTTTGAACACTTTTGCCGCCGCCAGCAGCTCCTCATATGTTTCCGGCACTTTGACTTTGTATTGATCGAACAATGCCTTGTTGTACCATAACCCGGTCACGAGCGCCTGATAAGGCAGCCCGAACTGCTTACCCCCATCCTGGTAATCGCTTACCATTTGGGAATCAATGCCTGCGGCAACCTCCGGGTTGCTCTTCAGGAAATCGGTCAAGTCCAGCAGTAATCCCGCCTTATTCATTTCCTTGGCCGGAGCCGGCAGCATCCAGAAAATATCCGGAAGATTGCCCGACTGGGACATCATTTTCATTTTCTTGACATGCTCCTGGGTTTCCGCACCCGTAAGATCGATCTTGATATCAGGGTATTTCTCCTGGAACTTTTGAATGATGCCATACATATAAGGTTCTTGTTCTTTGACGTTGGCTACGTGCATGGCGATCGATAACGTAACCGGACCCGCCCCCGATGAAGCGTTTTCATTTTTAGGGGTGGAATTGCTGCCGCAGGCCGCCAAACTGAGAATTAACAAACATGCCATCAGAATAATCGAAAATCTGTTCTTCATGGTTTGTATATCCCCCTCTGGATCGTTATTCTTCAAAGATGGCAAATATTGCTTATGCCTTTGAAGTACATCTTTATCGTAACCCTATTTTTAAGCCGCGTATTTAGCATGGCTTATTTTTTATTTATCATTTCTTGCTTTTGTGATACGCTTTCATTAAAGGGGAAAGGAGTTGATCATCATGATTCTGCACCAAATTTCGCCTTACATTCGTGTAGCGATGGATAATATTGTTGAAGGTTCTTGGGTCATAAAAGAGAGACAGCTGTTCGATTATGAGCTGCTGTATATTATGGAGGGCAAGGTGATCGTGACGATCGAGGATACGGTCTATGAAGGGGTTCGCGGCGATATTTTTCTGTTCCGTCCCAAGCAGCGGCATAAAATTAAGAAGGTCGGCAAACAGAGACTCCGCCAACCTCATATCCATTTCGACTTCTTCTATACGGAGGACAGCGAGAAGGTGAAAGTGTCGTTTCGGCCGATTGAAGAAATCGAATCCGAGGAATTGGCTTATTTCCGCCCGGATATTATCGATGAAATGCCCGTTCCCTTATCCAGCCACCTCCGGCTGAAGAATCCGGTGTTTATTGAAAAAATGCTGCTGGACATCATCTACGAGTACGAAACGAAAATGCCTTTTTACGAGTTCAAAGTTAAAGGCTTATTCATTCAGTTGTGGACTCAACTGCTCCGCGAAAATTATTGGAGCCTCAACTCCCATGTCGAAACCAACATGCATACCCTGATGCACATTAAACAATATCTGATGCACAATACGAACCGCAAAGTCAGCCTGGATGAAATCGCAAGAATGTCCGGAATCAGCAAGCACTATCTGGTCCGCCTGTTTCAGCAAGCTTTCGGCATGAGTCCCATTCAGTATCATCAGCTCATGCGCGCGCACGCGGCCCGGCACATGATCCAGTTCACCGCCGACCCGCTGACCATCATCGCCGAGAACATGGGGTTCTCCAGCATCCACGCGTTCAGCCGCTTTTTCAAAACCGTCGAAGGCAAAAGCCCTTCTTATTACCGGCGGAAGGGTTAACAGAACAATCCTGTGTGGGTTATTCAGCTCTCGTTTCCCGTTAATGACTCTTCTGCTTGCCGTACTGCCGAGAGTAAGTTAAAATTATTCCTTAAACGTGATCAAATGGTCAATAGGATTCAATACACTAAAGAACGTGCAGGTGACAAATTATGATTGAGATAAAAATTTCCAAACTTAGCAATGGGGAGTTCAACAGAGGATTATTTGCAACACGGGATATCGAAAAGGGTGAACTTATACATGAAGCACCGGTCATTCCTTATCCTAATGAAGATCATGAGTTCATAGAGAAAACAATACTTTCAGATTATGTATTTGAGTATGGCGCTAACCACACTGCCGTCCTTTTAGGATATGGCAGTTTGTTTAACCATTCATACACCCCTAACGCCACGTATGATATTAACTTTAAGAATCACACATTTGACTTCTATGCGTATACGGAGATAAATGCAGGGGATGAGATACTAATCAATTATAACGGTGATGTTGATTGCGATGACCCTCTATGGTTTACTGAGACGGATTGAAAATACGAGCTATAGAACGAGGCCGTGTCCCTGCAGTATAACTGCATGGAACACGGCCTTTATCGTTCTATCGCTTATTTTTTCGTCGCTCTGTCATAACCGTCCTGTTTGATCTTCAGCCATTCATCCAAACCGAGGCGTTTAAGTTCTTTCTGGTAATCTCCCCACTGCTCGTTCACTTTGCCGTTCTGGTACCATTCCGTACGCATTCTGAGCACGTAGGCGAACAAGTCTGCTTCAATTGTTGTGAGGCGGTCCAGTTCTTCAATCGAGTTGAATACGCTTGGCATTACGTTCTCCTCTTTCATGTGCGGGGCCATGATGTTCTTGATAATATCCATTCTGCCCTTTGCGTCATCCGGTACGGTCGTGTACTTGCCATAGTAGGAGTTAAGGACAGCCAGCGGTCCGCCGATGCTCGTTTTTTCGCGAAGCTCAACGGGAGCCGCGCCTTCGAGCGGCAGATGCTTCAGCATGCCTTTGGCTTCATCAAATTCAAAGATATTCTGCTGCTTGGTGTCCCCATAGGTTCCCCAGTTGTCCTGTACGGATTGAACCGGATCATACAGCTGATCGACCCATTTTGCAGTCGCTTCCAGGTTTTTATTCGCACTTGTAACAACCATTTTACCGCGGGCAAGGCCAAGACCGTTGGTACGGGCTACGTTAATTTGACCATCTGGACCTGCGAGCGGCGGCAATACTTGATAAGACTCGTTTGCTCCGGAGATGTTGGCTTTATCCCAGGAAAAGTAAAGGCCGTATCTTTGGGCCTTCCCTTTGGCCAGGTAAGTGCTCCAGTCCTGTGTATACGCTTCCACATCAATCAAGCCTTCTTTATAAAGCTCATTGATATAGGAAACCGCGTTTTTGTAGCCTTCATCCGCCGGCGCAAAGATCACTTTGCCATCATTGCCTACGATCGCATGGTCAGGGTTCTCGCCTTCTCCGAAAGCAGCGAAGAGGTAAGTCAGATCTTCCGCACCCGGCTTGTTAATAAAGGACAATGGAATTTCATCCGCCTGACCGTTGCCATTCGGGTCCTGTGTCTTGAACGCGATCAGTACTTTCTTCAGTTCTTCCGTTGTTGTCGGCATTTTCAGTCCAAGCTTCTTGAGCCAATCCACATTGATCCAAGGCATGCTGTCTACAGCCTGAATTCGTTCTTTTCCTTCACCCAGCTCTTCAATCCATGGAAATCCATAAATGTTGCCGTCCGGCGCCGTAATCATGGCCTTGTATTCAGGGGCTTCTTCCAGCACTTTTTTTAAGTTGGGCATATACTTGTCGATCAGATCATTCAGCGGAATGAGGGTGCCGTTCTTAGCGAGCTTGAGCAGCTCATAGTCGCTGTAGTCCGCATTGAAAATCGCATCGGGAAGATCGCCGCTTGCAACCGCCAGATTTCTTTTTTCCACAAACACATCTTTGGTAAAGTTTTTCCAATTAATATGCACATTTGTTTTTTCTTCGAGACGTTTATTGATCAGCTTTTCATTGGGATCGGCTGGTGCAAGCGGTGAGCTTTGCGTAATAAAATTCAGGGTTATTTTACCGTTGGGATCTTGTTTTTCACTCGCCGCACTCCCTCCCCCTCCGCTGCTGCATGCAGTAAGAATTACGAGAGAAGCAAGTACGGTTGCGGAAGCTGCTTTTGCTAAAACTTTTGATTTCTTTAATCTTTTCATAGCATATGACCTCCAAATTAGGATGAATGAAAATATTCCATCTATGTGCAGCTCGATTCCTATTTAAGGGAACCGACCATGACACCCTTTTCAAAATACTTTTGAAAGAACGGATACATAATAAGGAGAGGCAAACTGGACACAACAATCGCCGCATATTTGATGATTTCAGACAATTTTTTCATTTCCGCCATGGCGAGCTGATCACTGATCATGCTTGGATCGACCTGATTCTGAATCAGGATGGAACGCAGCACGAGCTGCAGCGGATGAAGGCTCGGATTATCCAGATAGATCATGGCATCAAAGTAGGAATTCCACTGGCCGACAAAGGCATACAGAGCAAGCACGAAGATAATGGGTTTGGAGAGCGGCAATACAACGCTGAGGAATATCTTCATCTCCGACGCCCCGTCCACATTAGCGGCTTCCCTCAGTTCTTTGGGCACTCCTTTGAAGAAGGTTCTGGACAAAATAATGTTCCATATGTTGACCGCCCCGGGAATGATCACAGCCCAAACTGTATTAAGAAGCCCCAGATTCTTGACCAGCAGGTAAGTTGGAACAAGTCCTCCTCCAAAGAACATCGTAATGAGGAACAAGGTCATAAAGAAGCTTCTTCCCTTTAGCCTTTCATCCGACAAGGCGTATCCTGCGCAAATAGAGACCATAACCGTAAGAATAGCAAATGCAGAGGCGTAAAAGACAGCGTTTCCAAAACCTCGTATCATGGCCGGATTGCTCAGAATCTTTTTGTATCCCTCCAATGACCAGTCCGAGATGTTAAACGATAATCCATGGTTGAGCAGTACCGACGGGTCCATGAAGGATGCAATGACCACATAAATGAGCGGAAGAACGACCATCAGTACGGCCAGAATCAAAAAGGTGGAGTTCAGCGCGAGAATAAAACGGTCCAGCCGGGAATGTTTGATGAACATAACTTGTGACTCCTTTCTTAGTAAAGACCTTCACCCTCATTTAGTTTCTTCACAATGAAGTTAACCGTGACCAGCAAAATAACGTTGATGACGGAGTTAAACAACCCTACTGCGGATGAGTATGCATAGTCGCCGGCCTGTAAACCAATCTTGTAAACGTAAGTCGGAATAATCTCCGCTGTCGGCAGGTTCGTTGCCGTTTGCATTAAGTAAGCCTTTTCAAAACCAATCGACATAATGTTCCCCGCCGCAAGGATAAATACAATGGCCATAATCGGGCGAATGGTTGGTAGATCAATATGGCGGATTCTTTGAAGAAGATTAGCGCCATCCAGATTTGCCGCATTATGCAGCTCAGGATCAACGTTGGCAAGAGCGGCTACATAGATTATTGAAGCCCATCCTGCCCCTGTCCAAATATCCGAAAGAATATAGATCCAGCGGAAGTACTCTGGACGAGACATGAACATAATCGGTTCATTGGTAAACAAGCTAAACAACTGGTTGATGGGTCCTGTCGGGGACAAAAAGATGAACAGCATCCCAACCACGACGACGACGGAAATGAAGTTAGGGGCATACAATAACAATTGAATGTTCTTTTTGACTCCAGCCCTGCGCACCTGATTCAACATCAAAGCAAGCAGGATGGGGACGGGAAAGCCTAAAATCAAACCAAAAAGACTTAATTTAAGCGTATTCATAAATATATCTGTAAAATTAGGGGAAGATAGGAATTTCTCGAAGTTATGCAAACCCACCCATTCACTTCCCATAATTCCTTTGATCGGGCTGAAATCTTTAAAGGCGATAATTGCACCATACATAGGACCGTATTTAAAAATAAGGGTCAGGATTAGAGCCGGTGCGAGCATTAAATAAAGAAAGTAATGCTTCTTCAAATATTCAAACGTGTTGCTCTTTTGTCTTATCACCGTTTTTTTTCTGTAATCCACTTGTACTGAGTTCTGCATTGCCTTTACCTCCATTCTTGTACAATTTTATATTTCAATGCAGTAAGAGAACAAAATAAAGGGCTTTCATTAACACTTATTTCCTTCTGCACTTACAATTTATCAAAGACTTCAGCGGGCGTCAATACATTTTGTAAAAAATGAATTGTTCATTTGCCAATTAAAACGTTTACTAAAAAGCGCAATTTTCTCCGTTAAAGTGCAAAAAATGCAATATTTTATCTAAATTAATCTATTAAATCCTCCTAATACCTCTAAAACTAGCAGAAATAAACATGACCGTTTTGCACAATAAAACGAAATAAAATGTAAACTAAAATGTGCATTTGTTGAATTCAGAATCTCCGGTTAATAAGCCCGACAAAATAACCTGCCGCACCACATGGCTTAGCCTTCTTACGGCATTCACGCTTGCGGTTTGCAGCAGGTTATTGTTAATCCGGATTCTTTAGTTCCGGGCCATTGTTATATTCATTGTTCAAATACGGACGGATCGTCGATTCCAATTCGTTTTCATTGTCCATGGACAAGCTTGCATTTCCAATCAATTTCCAACTTTCCGTATGCGATACCGTTTCCTGCGGCGCTACGGTCTTTAATTCACCAAGCGACTCCAACTCCAGAAAAAGATGATTCGTATAGCATTCAAACGAAACTCCATAATCCGGATAAACCGCATGAACGTTGTGCTGGTAGCTTTTGATAAATAAATGGCCCTTGTTGTAATAGGCAGCCCAGCCCTCATCATTATTGGTTCCGAATTTAAAAGGTTTCGCTGTTGCATCCTGCTGCAGCAGGATATATTGCTCCCCCCAATAGACACGGTGGTCGTTCATTTGACTTTCGGGCCATAAAGCGAGCACACGATTTGGAAGTTCGAGCGTCTCTCGTTTCGCCTGGGGAATGATCGCCTTACCGCCCTCAGCCATGACCGACAAAGCCCAGGGAGCAAAGGTGACCGGCCAGGCCCCCGTATTGGTAATACGATGATGAATCGTAACTTCGCCGCTTTCGGGATTCATCTGCACCTCAATCTCTTTTTGCACATGGGTCCAGGTTTCCGCATCAGGGGTCAGCATAATGCCATTTCCGGCCGTTCGCCATCGCACGGGTCCATTATCCGGGTATGTCGTTCGGGGGACAGACTCCGGGCTCGTCCACAGCCGGTGTCCTCCGTAAATATGCCATTCGCCTCCGCCGACAACCGAGAAATCCCCGCCTGTTTCTTTAAACTGCCGCTCGGTATCTTCAAAGAATACATTATCGCCGCCAGTAAAGCCAAAGCGGATAATTCTCGGTCCGAACTCTACCGTAGCGACGAGCCTTATCGTGCCGTTTGTAACTTCCACACATTTTCCATAGTTCCCATAAATAATAGGCCGCACGCATAGCTCTGCCATTTTGAACCCCTCGCAAGTTATTCCTCAGTAATAGCCTTCGAATTCCGCTGCGCAAACAGTCTGCTGCCCGCGATCGCAATCAAGCCTAACGAAAATAAGACGATCAACGTATAGACCGCATTAATCTGCGGCGAATAGCCGTGACGGATCATGGACCAGATGAGCATAGGCAGGGTATTGTCCGTTCCAATCAGAAAGAAGGATACAACTACTTCGTCGAATGAAATCGTCAGCCCGAGCAGTGCTCCGGCCAGCACCGCGCTTCTGATATTCGGGAGTGTAATGAGCAGAAAGGTCCGCATCGGCGAGGCGCCCAGATCCATAGATGCAAACTCCAGATTCCGATCAAATCTTTTCAAACGGTCCATAACCAGAAACATTACAACTGGTGTAATAAACGTGATATGCCCGATAATGACAGTCATCAGAGAAGCATCCACCTTCAGAAACTTGAACAGCAGATTGAGTGATGTCCCAATAATAATTCCCGGTAAAATGTACGGAAGAAGAATCAAAAATTGCAGGAATGTTCCCCCGCGTATCCGGTACCGCTGAAACAAGTAGGCCGCCAGTGTACCAAAGACAATGGCGCACAACGTGGCAGGCAAGCTAACTATTAAACTGTTTTTCGCGGCAACCCAGAGCTCCGTATTCGAGAACAACCCCCTGTACCAATCAAATGTCAGCTTCTTGATCGGGAGCACCTGGACTTTCGATTCATTGAAGGAGAACAGGATCGTCACCAGAATCGGAAGATACAAGAAGGTGTATACGATGAACGCAAATAATAGCGCCCCTACATATTTCAAATACTTCATGAACAGCCTCCCTACTCCTCAAAGATAGCCTGTACGTTCCCGATTTTGCGCGCTGCCGCAATAACCAACAATATGAACAGCAGCATAATCATCGAAAGCGCAGCGCCGAGCGGCCAGTTATAACTGTTGCCGAATTGCGTTTGAATCATGTTTCCATACATAATTCCCGATGTGCCTCCGACCAGTGAGGGTGTCATGTAGTCTCCGAACGAGGTGATGAAGGCGAACATAAACCCCGTCACGACACCCGGCATACTGAGGGGAAAGACAACTGTCCAGAATGCCCTTGATCCGCCTGCTCCCAAATCTGCCGCGGCCTGCAGCAGATTGCCGGGAATTTTCTCGATAGCACTATAGATTGGGATAAAAGTGAACGGTATCGCGATGCACAGCATCGTGATGACGACCGCGGAGCTGTTGAACAATAGCGACGAGGAAGGCTGTTTTAAGATCCCCGTCAATACCAAGAGCGAGTTAATGAACCCGGATTCTCCCAAAATCGACCTCCAGGAATAGATCCGCACTAAATACCCCACCCACAAAGGAGCCAGCACCCCAAGAAACAGGATCGTCTTCAAGGTTCCTCTCCGGTGATTGACGAACAATGCCAACGGATAGCTTATAAGCGCCGACAGCACCGCGACAATCAAAGCCAGCTTGATCGTTTTCCAAAGCAACGACAAGTAAATCGGATCTTGGAAAATTTTCGAGTAATTTTGAATACTAAAGCTGTGAACGATCTGGAAATTATCAATACTCCAGAAGCTGAACAGCAGCATCGCAGAAACAGGCAGGACGATGAACAAGAGTACCCACATGGAAATCATAATCAGCATCAGGTTTTTCCCGTACATCTTAGCTCCTCCAATCTTTGACGATAACCGCATCCTCCGGACGGAAGAACAGATCCACGCTCTCTCCCTCAGAGAATTTCACGTTCCCGCCATCCTTCTGCTGCTTCAATAGAATATGTGTTCCTCCGGCCTCTCTGAACGTCAACTCTCTATCCGCGCCATAATAGGTTTCTTCCACGAAGACCGCGCTGAGACGGTTAACATACCGTTCATCGTCTTTGGAGGTCCGGAGCTTCTCCGGACGGACTGAAATGTAAACATGCGGCTCTCCCGAGAGATTCGAAGCCTCATTTGTCATCGCTTGAAGCCCGGCGTCACTCACAAAGCGGGTTGGCCCTTCCATTCTTCCTTTAATCAGATTGGATTTTCCGATAAAACCGGCAACGAAGCTCGTTTGGGGCATTTCGTAAATCTCCTCTGGCGAACCCACTTGATGCAGCACGCCGTTCTTCATTACGGCAATCCGGTCCGACAGGCTCAGCGCTTCCCCCTGATCGTGCGTGATGTACACAAAAGTGATGTCCACTTCCCTTTGCAGATGCTTCAGCACCCGCTGCATTTCTTGCCTTAGATGAAAATCGAGCGCGGAAAGCGGCTCATCCAGCAGCAGAACTTCCGGTTTGGAAATGAGTGCCCGGGCTAACGCGACACGCTGCTTCTGTCCGCCGCTGAGCTGATTCGGAGAACGGTCAAGAAATGGGTCCATACTTACCATCTTCAAGCTTTCGATCACTCTGGAACGAATCACATTCTTCGGCACCTTCCTGAGTTTCAGAGGATAGGCCACGTTGTCATAGACTGTCATATGGGGAAAAAGGGCATAGTTTTGAAACACGGTGTTCACATTCCGCTTGTAGGGAGGAATATGGTTAGCCGAGGTTCCGGATAGATACACCGCCCCCTCGGTCGCATGATCGAATCCCGCTATCATTTTCAGCGTTGTCGTTTTACCGCAACCGCTCGGTCCCACAATGGAAAAAAATTCCCCTCTTCTGATCGACAAGTTTAAATTTTTGATTGCCTCGTAATTGCCAAATCGTTTCGATACCTGGCGCAGCTCCACTACAGCCTGTTCTTGATTGATCATGAGGTTTCTCCTTTCCAAAGCAAGGCTGCGGCCGCCAAGCCGCACCCTTTCATGCAGATGAATCGGTTATTGGGCCGCTTTGACTTCATTCCACAACTTCACGCGTTTTTCAAAGCTTTCCGGGAAAGCTACGTACACAAGATTGTTGAAATAATTCGGATCATCCATATGCGAAACCTTTTTCTCCTCGTCGGTCAGCTTGTTTGCCGAATCGGCATTCACCCCGCCGTAGCTCGTCTTCTTGATCAGCTGCGCCTGAACTTCCGACGAAATCAGATAATCGATATATACGTGGACCAGTTCGGGATCTTTGGCATCCTTGCCGATGACCGCATTGTCAATCCACACCAAAGCCCCTTCTTTCGGAATCACTTCCACGACGTTCTTTCCTTCTTTTTGAAGATCTGTAATCATTGTCGGTCCCATAGAGAAGCCGATCCAGCCTTCGTCGCTTGCCATCAGATTTTTTCCGTCTTCAAAGCCGGCGTAATAGGTACGAACCAGCGGTTTCTGTTCGAGCAATTTGCTCTTCACTTGATCCAGCTGCTCGTCCGTCAGGTTATACGGATCTTTGAAGCCAAGAAGCATCGCTGTCATTGCCGTTTGATTAGCCGCATCGTCCAGAGTAACGATTTTTCCGCTGTACTTCGGATCCCACAATGCGTTCCAAGAGTCAATCGGTTCTTTGATTTTATCCGTGTTAACCATCATAGGCAGCGAACCCCAGGCAAACGGAACCGCATAGGTCTTTCCGTCCTTTACTACATGCTTATCGTTGAGCGACTTCATATTTGCGATTAGCTGATTTGTATTCGTGAGCTTCGCCAAGTCAATCGGTTGAATCAAATTCATTTTGTAGTAACGGTTTACGGACCCGCCATCCATGAAAATCAGGTCGTACTTTACCGAACCGGACGCTGCTTTGGCGAACATTTCATCAACGCTGCCGGCATAAGTGACTTTAACGGTTACGCCGTATTTTTGTTCAAAAGGCTTCACCCATTCATCTTCCTGATATCCTTCCCAGGACAGCACATTAATCGTCTCACCTTTGAACTTCGCCAGATCCTCGCCGCCATTTGCGGGAGCAGCAGAGCTTGCCGTTCCGGCGCCTGCATTTGTGGAGCTTGCGCTGCCGCCACATCCGCTGAGCCCAACCAGAATGACTACAGACATCAGAACAATCAGTACATGTTTCAGTTTCATGTTCTTCCTCCTTAATTAATCTGCCCAAGAAATGATTGTCTTTAGACCGGTAAGGTTGCCGGCAAGCAGAATCTCTTTCGCCTCTTCCGGAGATACCACCCGTTCGACCAATGGATTCAACTCGATTTGATTACGTGCCACGCATTCGATCGCCCTGGACCAGACGGCAGGGGAATTGGTCCGACCAAAAATACGGATGCCTTTAAAAATGATTTCTCTGTGCGGAAAATGATCGGTATGACTATCATTAAAACCGTACAAGATAATCCTTCCGCCTGTGCTGGCATATTGAACCGCATCTTTGACGGTATCCGACAAACCGACGGCGTCGATGACCAACTGAAAGCCGCCCCTGTCACGTATGCTCGGATGCTCTTTGAGCGCGGCGGCCTGTCCATCGAATGGGATCAGGTCGTCTGCTCCGAATCTTTGAAGTAATTCCGCGCGCTCCGGAAGTTTGTAAACGACGCAGATGCGTCCGGCTCCCATCATTTTGGCGATCTGCGTAAAATACAAGGCGGCGGGACCGTCTCCGTAAATGAGCACATGCTCCCCGGGCAGGAGGCCTGCATGATCCACAGCTCCAAAGGGACAAGCCATAGGTTCGAAAATCGCAGCCGAAACATCGCTCATTTCAACCGGAATTTTGTGTGCGCTTTTTGCCGGAACCCTGACATAATCGGCCCATCCGCCGTTTTCGTTGATCCCAAGCTCACAATAATTCGCGCAAAATTCCGGCTGTGAAGCTTTGCAGAAAAAACATTCGCCGCAGGGCACTCCCGGATCAATTACGACCCTGTCTCCCTCTTTCAATTCTTTGACATTACCGCCCGTCTCAATTACTTTCCCGGTTACTTCATGGCCTAATATATAAGGCGGGGAATAGGGGAACTTGCCCTTTATGATTTCAACATCCGTGGCGCAGACACCGGTATAACTTACACGAACCAGTACCTCGGTGGGACGAATCTCGGGAATCGGGACCTCTCTTAGAGCCAGAATCCCGTCCCCTTCCCACATAAGTGCTCTCATCATGCCCGCCATTATATCTCCTCCATTGGCATTCTGGCTTTCAATTGACGGTTTTACGGAAATAAGCCCCTGGTTCTATCGGTCACAGCGGTATTTCTCCAGCGCCTCTTCATTCAACTCAACGCCCAAACCGGGCTTGTCGGTAACTTCGGCATACCCGTCCTTGACGGTAACGTCGCTGAGCAGCATTTCCTGACGGATTGGCGTCTCGGCTACACAGTATTCCAGCAAAGCGCCGTTCGGTATGGCCGTGACCAAATGCAGGGAGGCGGCCACAACGATTCCGCTGCTCCAGGCATGGGGCACACAGGTAATATGATGCGCATGGGCAAGCTGGGCAATTCTCTTCGCTTCGCTGAGTCCTCCGCAGCGGGTCACATCCGGCTGGACAATGTCGACTCCGCCTTGCTCGATCAGCTCTTTGAAGCCGTAGCGCGTCGTTTCATTTTCTCCTCCGGCAATGCGGATGGAGGTTGATTCCGCCAATTTGCGGTATCCTTCGTAATCGTCGGCAAAGAGCGGTTCTTCGATCCAGTAAGGAGTGAAAGGCTCAAGCTCTTTGGCGAGCGCCATACGCGAGGCGGCGTCGATCGGGTGGTCGTCGGAGGGAATAAAGCCGAGGTCGAACAGCAAATCAATGTTCGGGCCCGCCGCTTCGCGGGACGCTTTTACCAATTCCACAATCTCCCGGTTACCCTTTTCAAATCCGCCCCAACCCAGTTTGATCGCCGTGTAGCCGTGCTCGACCCACTTCTTCGTTTCGTCATAGGCTTCCTGCGGGGTATAAGGCATCAGCGTGCTTGCATACGCCCGAACCTTGCCGCGCTGAGCGCCTCCAAGCAGCTTGTACACCGGCAGATTGAGTGCCTTGCCCATAATATCCCACAGCGCAATATCAATCCCGCTGATGGCATGGATGACGACTCCCCTTCTTCCATAGAAGGTGCTTCCCACATACAGCTTCTCCCAGATGCGTTCGATTTCGAAAGGATTCTCTCCAATGAGCATTTCCCCAAGTCCTCGGCAAATGCGGTGGGAGGAAGGCGTATCAATAATTGATTTGACTACCCACGGAGCCGAATCCACTTCGCCAATCCCGGTAATTCCTTCATCCGTATGCACCTTAATAATGATTCCATCCTGGGCGCTGTCATTGATTAATTCAATCGTGCTGCTTTGTCTTACAGGGATTGCTTCAACCTTCGTGATCTTCACGTCATATCTCCTCCTGCTGGGTGTGATGTTTCATGACAATAATATAGAGTGTCATTTGTAGATTGTCAACAATCTATTTTGGTGTATAATATGCTTATCACTGTTCACAGGGTAATTAATCTCGTTGACAGTATTTTATTGAAGCAAGTACATTGTTTATTGTAAACAATAATCAGATCGGAGATTCTTATGACAAACCCCAATGATTTGGAAAGCTTTCAGTTTAAAAAAAATGATACCGTTTCTTTGCGTCAATTTGTTTACCAGGAAATTCGCGAAGCCATAATCAAGGGGCATCTCGAACCGGGGGCCCGATTGCGCGAGGTGGAGATCTCCAAGCAGATGAACGTCAGCCGCGGTCCGATTCGCGAGGCAATCCGAATTTTGGAACAAGAAGGCTTGGTCATTTCCCATCCCTACCGGGAGACGGTCGTTGTTGACCTTTCCGAAGAGGAAGTTATTCATTTGCTCGTACCTACCCGGCGCCATTTCGAATTATTTGCGGCACAGAAGGCTGTCAGCGTGCTGACAGCCGACGATTTTGCCTTTTTGGACAACATTATTCTGAATATGCAGGAAGCGAGCGACCAGGATGATCTGGACCGTCTCTCGAATCTGGATCTGAAATTTCACGAAAGGATTGTAGAACAATGTGTTTCACCTGCCATGTTCCGCATCTGGAACAGCATCTCCGGCAAGCTCCACGCACGTTTTCTCATTCAGGGCTACAGCCATTCCTCCTTGCAAACCGTAGTGGAAGAACACCGCGAGATGCTTCAACTGATTCGCAGTGGAGATAAAGAACGCATCGAACAGCATTTGCAGACACACATCAAGTAGCATAAGGAGGCATGAGTTTAGATGCAGGATGGCAAAAAAATATGGGTTGGTTCCGAAATCTTACATGTTCGGGCGGTAGCTTTCGACAAAGACGGCACCTTGTTCGATTCCGTGAAATTCTGGTCTTACATTGATGAATTAAGAAAGAGCGAATTTACACGTCTTGCAGGTCCCGAATACGGTGATGAGTGGAGCGCCATGATGGGGTTTACACAACCGGATCACATTGACTACACCGGGGTGCTGGCGGTAGCCACGACGCTGGAGGAAATCATTCTGACTGCGGGGCTCCTTTATCGTCTGAAGGGATGGTCCTGGTTCGAATGCAAGCAAAGGGCGCAGCAAATTTTCGCGAACGCCGACCGGCAGCTTCAATTGGAGCATGCTTTCCACTCGACGGATAACGTGCCTGATATATTTCATCATTTGCATTCCCAAGGGATATCTGCCGGGATCATGACATCGGATGCTTATGAACGCACATCACGGCTCATGCAGATGCTGAAAGTCGATCATTTGCTTGATTTTGTCATAACCCCCGAGCAAGTAAGCAAAGGAAAACCGGACCCGGAAATGGTGCATAAAGCTTGCGCGATGCTGAAGATTTCACCTGGGGAGCTGGCCATTGTCGGTGATTCCGTAGCGGACGTCCAAATGGCGAAAGCTGCCGGCAGCGTCGGAATCGGCCTCATTACGTACGAAGGCTCGGAAAAGGATTTGTCTCCGCATGCAGATTTTTTAATCCATTCTCTATCGGAGATTCAAGTAAAATGAAAAATAAGCGCCTGAACCTGCATAAAGGCAGAGGGCGCTTATTTGTGCTTAACCATACCTTTCTGCCTTGGGCATCAAGCGGCAAGGTTGTAGATTTACTATCGGAAGATCGCCGCTTGATGATCAGACCGGACTTTATTGTGCTAAACGATATTGCAAATCGGTGCCAATCTAAATTACAATTCACAGGCGGGTGTGAGTTATAATCCCGAAGAAAAGTTCGACCTGAGAAAAGGAGTTTAGAGAATGAGACAGAAGATTTTTATAGCTGCAGCTTTGATTGTAGTCGTATTGGGAGCATACCTCATCGCAGGCGGGGACAAAACAAAAGAGACCGCAAAACAGACGGCCCCGAACATCAAACAATTGGTGAATGACTACAGCTCGAGAAAACTTGACGCGAAATCTGCATCGATTACATCGCATGAACTTACCGTGACCGCAGACAACAATGACAAATCAACCTACAGCCTGCCCCAGAACGAATTTTTCGTTTCCATTGCTCCATATGTCAATAAGACGCATCCCTGTGCCACTCATAGCTTGACGGGCTGCCAGGGAGAAATGGCGAATGAGAAATTCAACGTTACCATAACGGATCGGGACGGCAAGGTCGTGATTAAAGATGTACTCCAATCTTTCGACAATGGATTTATCGATTTTTGGCTCCCGCGCGACCAAACCTTCCACGTAACAATTGAGCATGGCGGCAAAAGCAGCGAATCCGAAATCTCTACTTTTGAAGACGACAACACCTGTATTTCTACCATACAATTGACTTAATGATTTAAACGCTCAGGCCATACCCCTGAAACGAGGCTGCAAAAAAGCGCCGGTTACAAGAAGTAACCGGACGCTAACTTTGTGCATTATGCGGCTGTCAACACTCGAATCATGATAACGGACTTTATTGTACCTTAAAATCATCGACGTTCAGATGGCCCCAACCTCCGGTAGCGGTATCGACCAGCTTGATATATACGACTTCGCCCAGATAGGCGGAAGCGTCCAGCGTCATTCTACGATAGGTCTCATCATCATCAAAACCGACGTTCGTCGTTTTCAGCAGCACCTGATCATCCGACGCTCTTACCAGGGCGACATACAGGTTCTCATAGTCGTTTCCGCCGCCCATCAGGAAGCTGATCTCCCCATTTCCCGACAGCTTGAAATTGTTTGATTTCAGGATGCCGGTCGCGCTATCGCCGCCCTCTTCCCCATTGTATCCCCAAAGATGATAAGTGCCGCTCTGGTTGAAAGGAAGGGCGCCAAAGAATGTTTTCTCCTGCGAGACATGCTTATCGCTGAACGCATTGCCGCTTACTACCGTCCATCCGGTCAGGTCACCCGTTTCAAAATTCGGATTAACCAAATCTGTGACGGTCGTATCAACGGGCTTCGGAGGAGCGGGCTCAAAATCCGTTTTGTTTTTGTAAATGATGTTATCAAAGGCGGTTGTGGAGCCCGATACACCCAAACCGAAGTATCCGCCTGTGAACGAAGGATCGCTGACCGTGATGATCCGTGCTTTGTCCAGGTAGACCTGAATCGAATCTTTCTCTGTTACTACTTTCAGGTTGTACGTCTTGTTAGCGGTCAGATTGAGTCCGTCTTCCGCGCCATAAACGGCGAGGGACACCGATTGGCCTCCGGCCGATTTGATCAATTTCACCGTATTCGTCCGGACATCCAATCTTACCATATACGCGTTCTCGCCCAGCCGGTCGGAACGGAATATCAAATCTCCGGAGCCGACCGGATTCGGAACATAGTCCTGATTCGGGTCATTCGGGTGAGAATCGGTATCGAGAATCCGGATATCCGCTTCATACGAAGAGTCGCCGCCTGTGTTGCCCGAAATGGTAATGGCGTCCATACCGGCCGTTTCTCCCTGTTTGCCATAGAGGGTATCCGCCCACATGCCGTTTACCGTGGTCCATCCGCTCAGGTTCGTTTTGACCGGGGATTTGCCCCAAATCGATTTAAGCGGGTATATGTCCAGCGACTTCAGCTTTACGTCCCCGCCGATACTGTACACTTCAAGCCCCGTGCTGCGCGGGTCGGGGAAGACCTGATCGGTAATGGCAGCGATACCGTTATTGCCGAATACTTCAATCGCGGAACGATCCACGAAGAGATGCATCTTGACCGTATCGTTCTCCGGCTGCAGCGGCGCCTCATGTTTGCCTTTTACATGGATGCCGTAATTGAAGTTGCCGGATTTCGAGCGGTCGACGAACAGGTTTTGCTTGGCAGTATCATACCCGACCAAGGTCTGTTCAAGAGTGTCTCCGTGCTTGATCGCGCCCTTGTGCACTTTAAATCCGAATTCGGAAGCGGTCGAATGCGATATATCAAACTCGGCTAGGATTTCATATACATCCGAGGTCTTGGTAATGGCATGTGCGCTTCCGGCCGGAATCACCCGGTTTTCCATCGTAATTTTGCCGCTGAGGTCGCGGATTTTTTCCAGGCTGACCGGTGTTTGCTTGAGCCGAAGCCCGTCTTTGGTCCGAGTCAGCTCCATCTCTCTCGGAAGCGTCAAAGAGCTTCTCCACGTGGTGGTCGGCGTTTTTTTGGCGTACTGCCAATTACTCATCCAAGCGAGCCAGTATCGCTCCCCGTTTTTCCCTTCAATGTTGTTATACGGAATACCGGCATAGAAGTCCGCGCCATAATCCGCCCACAGCACCTGATCCGCCGGATTGTCGTTTACAAACCGCTTGCCGTCAAAATTTCCGATAAAGTACTGCATGCCGGCCCCGCCGCCGATCGAGCCGTTTTGCAGACTGACCAGCAGCACCCACTTTTTGTTGCTTGGATTGCCGTCTACCGGGAGGGTAAACAATGCCGGACATTCCCAAACGCCGGACACCCTGCCGTTCGTCGAAGGAACCCAATCTCCGGTGATTCCTTTCCATTCGGTAATCGTACCGCTCTCGTACTGCTCCGGCTCCTTCGGTTCCCGGGCTTTATTATCGACTGCTGCGGGTATTGTTCCCGTGTTGTAGACATTGACGTCGTCAAGGTTGATATGTCCCCAGCCGCCAGTTGCATTATCGACGACCTTGATGTACAGAACCTCGCCTACATAATCCGAAGCGTCCCAGACGAATCGGCGATATTTTTCATCGTCCGCCCAGTATTTGTTCTCTTGCCGGATCAGTTCTTTATCGTCGGAAGCTCTCACCAAAGCAACATACCGGGTATTGATATCATTGCCTCCTCCGATCATCAGGTTGATTTCACCCGAACCGCTTAGCTTAAAATAACTGGAGTGGAGCTCGCCCGTCAAAGCGTCATAAGGAGGAACCGCCGCTCCCCATAAATGGCTGTTGCCCTGCTGTCCGAAAGGTCCGCCCCAATATTCCGTCGCTTTCGAGACATGCGCGTTCGTAAAAGCGTCTCCTCTTACAATTTTCCAGCCCGTTAAATCGCCTGTCTCAAAATCATGGTTCTCAATCTCGGTAGCTTTCGTGACAATATACTTTGTCTTAAATACGCCCTGAAATTGGACCGAAGCATCCGAAGCGTGCAGACCGAGCAGGCCTGTGGAGTAGGCTGCATCCTCCGCGTCAATAACCGGCGTACCATTTAGAAACACTTTAATCGCGCTGCCGGCTGCGCTTGTTTTCAGATGGTACGTTTTGCCTGATTCGACGACCGCCTCTTTCTCTGCGATAACCGTGCTTGCGCCGTTTACCGTTTTGATCAGCCGGACTTTGTTGTTCGCGTCATCAAGCACGGCTTCATAGCCGTTTTTCCCGTCCGCGTCTGCCCGGAATACAAGCGAGCCAAAGCCGGAGGCCCCGTCATATTGGGAAATCCTCAGGTCGGTCTCATAACTGAAATCGGAAGCGGTCCCTCCGCTCATGGTGTAGGCATCGTCCGCGGAGCTTCCGAGCTTCCCGAAATTGTTGTTCGCCCAAGTTCCCGAAACGGGTGTCCAGCCGGAAATATTGGTCACAAAATTTGAGGTGTTGGTAAACTTAACGTTCCGGAAGACCGCCGACGAGTTCCAGGACGACAGTCCGAAGTAGCCGCTTCCGAAAGACGAATCTTGCTGGTCGATAATCAGCTTATCATCCACATAAATTTTTACCCGTTCATCAATCGTCTTGACTTTTACATGATACGTCGTAGAAGCACGGAGATCGGCGGGCTTGGAGACAATTTCCGTAATTGAATCGTTTCCAATTTTTCCGAGCGTAACTTTATCGGTTTCCGTATTCAGCATGGCGACATAGCCGCTCTTTATTTCCGGGTCCGCCCGGAATACCAGTCCTCCCGCGCCGATTAGCGTGTTGTTCTCAATAGGCATCACGTCGGCTTCGTACACAAACGACTGCCCGCGCTGCGTCGATACGGCAAAGGAGTAGCCCCCTGCTTGCCCGGTTCCCTGAATGCCGCCGTCTGGGCCGAATTCACTCTGGTAGGTCCAGTCTTTCAAGTTGGGCGACGTGTAAAACATGATTCTGTCTTTGGAGGCGAGAGTCATCACCCACTGGTTGGATTCTTCATGCCAAAAGACGTTCGGATCGCGCCAGTCGGCAGCGGGCGGATTCGGCATAACAGGGTTGCCTTTATATTTTGTCCATGTCCGGCCTCTGTCCGTGCTGTAGGCTAGACTTTGAACCTGCCTTGATCCATTGGCGTGAGTGAAGATGGCCACCATCGCATTTTTGCCAAATCCGGCCGTATTGTTGTAGTCGACGACTGCACTTCCTGAGAAAATAACACCGTTTTCATCCGGCGCCAGGGCAAATGGCAGCTGCTCCCAATGAATGAGGTCCTTGCTGACCGCGTGTCCCCAATGCATGGGTCCTTGAGTCTTCTCGTAAGGGTCGTATTGGAAAAACTGATGATACTCCCCCTCGAAATAAATCATTCCGTTCGGGTCATTCATCCAGTTCGCTTGAGGTGAGAAGTGAAACTGATTTCGGTGAACCTCGTTGTAATAGTCTGAGTCGGCAGCCTGCCCGGAAGCGTTAGCGGTCAAGCCAGCCGGAAATGCCAAGGCGAGTGCCAGTGTTAAAGCGGCTAGCGTTTTTCCCTTTTTACTCAAAATGGAATCAACACCTTTCCCTGCAAATGTGGACATTACTTTGACACGTTAAACATCCTATTCACTGCCGAAATCTTTCATTCGTTATTTGTTGGGTTATGCCCCCTCTCCAAATATGCAATCGCTTTCAAAATAGTGGGTTAAAGCCCCATAACATGGACTCCATTAAATAACACACATTATTAAAAGAACAAAAGTCCTGAAAATCAAGGGATTCTTGATTATCAGGACTGATGTGAGTTGTAATTCAACTTGGCACTAAAAAGGGCTTATTCCGACGATTTTGTAAGATTATTTTGGCACATTTTGTATTAATTCTCGGCACAAACCGTAAATTCCTGTAACGTCTGCCCTGAAAATAAAGTTGCTCTAGAACACAAAAATGTGCATACGAAAACAAACCCCGGATTGTATATTTTTTTAAATCGGCTGTCAGGCCGTTTGTTCCGTCAGATATTCTTGGTATCCTAAGGATTCTAATCGTTTTATGGAACGGCTCATCACCATGTCGCGGTTTCGTTGATCGAAATAATCAAATCCCAGTTCTTTATATTCTTGTTTTCGCGTTAACAAGATATAAACGATCGTCAGGATGCTATGTCCGACAGCCACCGCTGCCCTGTTTTTTCCTCGCCTGCCTGCGATCCGGTGATATTGGGCCGACAGGTAGGTATTCTTTTTTCGTCCCGCGGCTCGTGCCGCTTCCACCAGGGCACTTCGCAGTTTTTTGTTCCCTTTTCGGGTCTTCGCTGACCGCTTTTTCCCGGCACTTTCATCGTGACCTGGAGTCATTCCTGCCCAGGAACATAAATGTCCTGGACTTGGAAACCGTGTCATGTCGGTCCCGATTTCCGCCAGAATTTGTTCGGCGGTTCGCTTACCGACGCGCGCCGAACCGGCACGTCCCTCGCCGATCACTGGCGAGGTGGAAGCCCGAATTATTGCGCTGGCCTGTTCCGAGCCTCCAAAGAGATATGCTCGCTGGACGATTCGTCTGTTGACCCGTCGGGTGATCGAACTGAATATTTTGGAGTCTGTGGGACGAGAAACCATTCGGGCGACTTTAAAAAAACAAGGCTTAAGCCTCACTTGAAAAAACAGTGGTGCATCCCCGCCAAATCAAGCAGCGAATTTGTGGCTCGTATGGAGGATATTCTGGAGACCTATGCCCTTGCGTACGACCCGGAAATTCCGCTGATCTGCATGGACGAGCAGCCTGTGCAATTGCTGGATCATTCGCGGCCTCCACAAACGATGAAACCCGGACAAGTTCAGCGAGAAGATTATGAGTATGTTCGCAAAGGAAGTTGCAGCCTCTTTCTGTTCACGGAGCCGTTGGCCGGGTGGCGTCATGCG
>NZ_ASSD01000087.1 GCF_000520715.1 Paenibacillus zanthoxyli JH29 | reverse complement strand
TGTTATCCGTACCATTCTGGGCGTTTGCGCTAGTCTGGACGCTTGCTCCGCTCTGGGCATCCGCAGCGTCCGGCACACCCCCATCGTCGGAGCCGCCGATGGCTCTGTTCATCCTTTCGCCCATGCCGCTTCGGCTGTCAGGACCGGCGGCCGGAATCATGCTGTTCAGGCCGTAGGCAATCGGCGTGAGCGACCAGTAGAGCGGACCGATCAGAAGGACGAGCAGTCCGGCAATGGCCGTAATTCGAGGCAGCTGCTTCTTGCTGATTTTGAAAAGCGCCAGCAGCCCGGCAACTGCAATA
>NZ_ASSD01000086.1 GCF_000520715.1 Paenibacillus zanthoxyli JH29 | reverse complement strand
GCCACGCTACCGGAAGGAAAGACCATGTCCTGGCTACCGCTGGATTTGGATGTCTCCCCCTTTGACAATAGCAACACCCATAAAGAAGGCGTGTCTCTGACGTACAAAAAGGTAGACGGCTATGCTCCCTTCTTTGCCTACCTCGGCCAGGAAGGATATGGCGTGAACGTCAATCTGCGCGAAGGCAGCACCCATGTGCAAAAGGAAGCCGCTGCGTTTGTATCGCACAGTCTGGAATATGCCCGCCGAATCACCGATTTGCCGCTGCTTGTACGCATGGATGCCGGCAACGATGCCTTGGAGAATTTGAACGTGTGCCTTAGGGAACACGT
>NZ_ASSD01000085.1 GCF_000520715.1 Paenibacillus zanthoxyli JH29 | reverse complement strand
GCCGCCGATATCTGACACGCGGCTGGCGGCGTCTGTACCCGGGCTGTTAAGCTCAAAGGCGCGCGCGATCAGAACGGCGCTGTCAGCCCGTGTCAGCGTATCCCCTGGGCGGAATGATCCGTCCAAATATCCCGTAATGAGACCATGCTTCATGGCAGCTTGGATGTAAGGATAAGCCCAATATGCCCGGGGCACATCGGGAGGAGCCTGCTGCGGATTCGCATTCGCTTCAACCGGAATATGGCTTGCCCGTACAACCAGCTTTACGGCTTCCCCCCGGGTAATCGGCTTGTCTGGACGAAAGGTTCCGTCACTATAGCCTCCGATAAGCTGCTGCTCTTTTAGCCGCGATATTTCTTTCTGGGCCCAATGCGTGGGCGAAATATCGGAGAATAGCATCGGACCCGCCGCGTTCGCGTGGGGAGAGGCCGGCGCCAGAATGGCCGCAATAAGAAACACAGTGAGGAAAATCGCTGTCTTCTTCATAAGAATTCCTCTCTTGATTTTTGAGATTTTATCACTGGGAATGGTTGCCTGAATTAGTTTATCGGTATTTGTAATTGCGCTTTTGAGACAAAAAACGGCGAAATTAAGGGAAAAATGGGGGATTAAAGAACCGTTTTTTGGAAATAGGGCTTAAGCCTTTCCATCTGGAAAAAAACATGATAGTCTAAAATGGGTGGTTCGTTTTAAAGAACGAATGATATGCGGATTGAATCTTGAACAGGAAGAAGGGACAGAAATGCACAAGCAATTGTGGAAGTTCATTCTGCCATTAACCGTTGTGCTGATCGGATTGCTGCCGCTGGAGATATATGGCCAGGATTCCCCGAACCCGCCGGATGGGACGATTAATTTAGCCAAATGGAATATCTACAATGACGGAACTCATCCCGTGGAAACGACCAAAGGCATCAACGAAGCACTAAGAAGCCTGCATAACAGCGGGGCTAAAGCGGTGACGCTGCCATCCGGAACGTACTTGATCGATAAGGACAGCCGGATCAACATGGTCAGCGATATGACATTTATCATGCCGGATGACGCGGTGCTGCAAAAGGAAGCGAACGGAAAAGAACGGTACGAGACGATGTTCTTGGGCTACGGGGTTAATAACGTAACGCTGCAGGGCGGAACTTACAGCGGCGATAAGCAGCAGCATGATTTCTCTAAAAAAGACAATCCCCACAGCGCGGGTACGCATGAGAACGGTTACGGCATTTTGGTTGAAGGTGCGTCAAATGTTGTGATCGACGGCGTCAAGACTGTTAATTTTACCGGAGACGGGATGGCGATTGGCGGCGTTGGTAAATTGATTAAGGACCTGTATGAGGGAGGGTTTGTTTCCGGAGCGCTGGATGCAAAAGGAAATGCAATGAGCGATAAGCATAAAATCCGCACCAAAACGCCGATTCCGCTTACCGCGCCGATTCTTCAATCAGAGCAGCTCTTTGAAATTTCCAATGGCCAAAAGCTGCCGCCTTTCTTCGAGGTCTATTTCTACCAAAAGAACGGGAAGTTTATCAAGAAGATATCGGCCAAGGTCCGGGATCAAATGGCGATTCCAACCGGGGCCGCCTACTGTCATCTGGTGTTTAATAAGGCATCGTCCAAGGGCGGTTACCTGGAGGTGTGGAACCGTGTCGTCAGCCGGAATATTACCGTCCGGAACTCGGAATCCGCATTCAACCGCCGTCAGGGAATTACAATCGGCGGGGCGGACAATGTTCTAATTACTGGAAACCTGCTTCATGACATAAAGGGGACAGCGCCGCAATCCGGCATTGATGTGGAAGGAGGATATGGGGAGAATGGCTACCTGAATACAAACATCACGATTAAAAACAACCAATTCTATAACAACGCCGTGTACGATGTCATTCTTTATGACGGCCGGAACGCCTGGGTGGACGGTAATCATTTTGCTTCCAAGGAAGCCATCGGGCTTGCAGTCTCCCTGCCATTTACAAACGCCTGGGTATCCGATAACCATTTTGACGGGGCACGCATTTATGCTTATCATGATGTCACCTTGCGGAACAATAAACTGAATGATTCCATTACCTATTTCGAGGGGCCGAATATCGTCATTGATGGAATGGAGATAACGAACGGCACGCTCGCCTTGAGCGCAAAGGATGCTTACGGAATCAAGGTCTCTAATATCAATATCAACATTACGAAAAAAGTGGAAGCGGGCCTAAGCATCAGCAAAAATCCGCTGCGTCTGTCCAATGTTACGATTACCGGGGAGCCGGCTCTGCGGAGCTTGACCGGGAATACGGTTTCAGGAAGCGTGTTCGATCATCTGAAGATCATCCGCTATAACTCCGCTTACGGGCTTTCTCTGCCGCCGGGAACGTATAAGGATTGCCAGTTTGAAGCATCCGAAGAAGGGAAGTTCGGCACGCTTTCAGCTGCTTTGGCCGGAGATTATGTGTTTGACGGCTGTACCTTCAAAGGCAACGTCCAAGGCGCGGGCCTGCTGTACGCAGAGAATAAGCAATTAAATCTGACGGTGAAGAATTCCACTTTTGAATTGCCCGGCGGCAGCGCGCAGGCGGTTAGCATCCAGGCGGCTCGAAGCACCGTTGTGGAGAGTAATGTGGTGAATGCCAATAACCTTGCCTCAAGCAGCACGGAGCTTATCAAAATCAACGATTACTGGAAGCGGAACGATCCATACGAAGTGCTGAGCGCGGTGATTCGAAAAAACAAAATTACAACCAATCTGCCGGCAAAAGGAATCTCGACCGAGTATGCGGGCGTGGGCGCACCTCCTTATACGATAGAGGGTAACATTCTGGTTAATGCGAAGCTCTCGCTAAAAGCAAATGATAGATTCAATAACAATATATTGCAGTAATGTCTATATTGATCGGGCGAAGGAACTGCTTTATTTGTCATGAAAATGACACATGGGGCGGTTCCTTTTTAGTTTGAAAAATAAGGAAAAAAGCGATATACTCATGAAGTGAGGTACGTTTGTTCAATATATGAACATTTGTACAATGAGTGTGAAGGGATGTGCATGCCCGCAGTATGACGGAGAAGAATCAGGATCGCTTCCGATTATTAGTGAAGATTTGCCAGCTGTATTACGAGGAAGGGCTGAACCAAATGGAAATCGCCAAACGACTGGGGATATCCCGTCCTCATGTTAGCCGGATGCTGACAGCTGCCAGGAATGAAGGGATTGTACGTATTTCGATCAATAATCCGTTTTCAGCCGAACAGGAACTTGAAAAGTCACTCATCGATGCTTTCGGCATTCAAGACGCGCTGGTTGTCGATTCTTCTGATATGGAACCCGCCGGGCTTCCTGCCCTGCTGGGCCGAACCGGCGCCGCGCTGCTCGAATCCGTATTGAGGGATGGCGACATAGTCGGCATTATGGCAGGGCACACGATAGGCTGCGCAGCCGAGGAGATGGATTACTTTGAACGGGATAACCTGCAGTTTGTCCCCCTGGTCGGAGGGTGGGGATCGGATGGAGCCGCCTGGCATGCAAGCACGAACGCTATGGCCTTCGCGAATAAGCTGAAATCCAAATACTCGATGTTTCATGCGCCCGCATTGGTGGCCAACGAAGAGACCGGCATGCTTCTGCGCCAAGAGCCGGAGATTGCAAAGGTGCTTGAGCTTGCCCGGAGCAGCCGCGTAGCGGTTGTAAGCATTGGCGAAGTAAGCGAAGAAGCGACCATGGTCAAATCGGGGAGCTTCAGCGGGGAGGATATGACGGTTCTGAAAAAGCTGGGCGCCGCTGCCAATCTGTGCACATCCTTTCTGGATGAAAGAGGACAGGTGATTGAATTCCCGGGCAGCAGCCGGCTGATTGGCCTGGGTGCCCGGGAGCTTCGCGCCATACCCACGGTCATCGGAATTGCCGGGGGCGCAGCTAAAGTCACGGCTATTACAGCGGCGCTCAAGGGCAAATGGATTGATGTTCTGGTGACGGATTCGGAGACGGCGCGAGATATTGTTTCGATGTCATCATCCAACGAATGAAACGATAAAGGAGAATAGTTGATGTCCGGGTATAAAACGATATTTCAAACGATATCCGCTGCGGCTGAAGCATTGGTAAAAGACGATGGTTACTATGGGAATTACGGAGGCTCGTTCATACCCGAGATCCTTGTCCCTGCATTTGCAGAAATCAAGGAGCATTTTGCAGCCATTAAACAGGATGAAGCGTTCTGGCAAGAGTATTGCTCACTGCTGGCGGATTACTCAGGGCGCCCCACTCCGCTTACCTATGCGGATCGGCTAACCGATTATTTCGGCCGCGCGAAGATTTATATTAAACGCGAGGATTTGAATCATACCGGCGCCCACAAGCTGAATAACGCGCTCGGTCAAGTCCTGCTTGCGAAGAAAATGGGAAAAACGCGCGTCATAGCCGAAACGGGGGCGGGACAGCATGGAGTGGCTACCGCTACCGCAGCGGCGAAGCTGGGGCTCACGGCTACCATCTATATGGGCCGGGAAGATATGGAGCGTCAGTATTCCAATGTTTTTTGGATGAAACGGCTGGGGGCTGAAGTCATCGCCGTCGATTACGGTTCACGAACGTTGAAGGATGCGATCAATGAAGCGCTGAGAGATTGGGTGTCCAGCTTTGAAACGACGCATTACGTTCTGGGAACCGCATCAGGTGCGCATCCTTTCCCTGCCATTGTGTCCTACTTTCAGGCTGTGATCGGCATAGAAGCCAAGGAACAGATTTTGCGGGCGGAAGGCCGGCTGCCAAGCCGGGTCTACGCCTGTGTGGGCGGCGGATCGAACGCCCTCGGTGTGTTTCAAGCGTTCTATCCGCATGAGGATGTTGGACTCGTAGGGGTTGAGGCAGGCGGACAAGGCAGGGAATCCGGCAGGCATGCGGCCCGGATTGCCTACGGCGAGGGCAAGGCCGGTGTCGCTCAAGGCTTTAAGACCCTTTTTCTGCAAAATAACGACGGGCAAATGAAGGATACGTACAGCCTTGCCGCGGGTCTGGATTATGTGGGCGTATCTCCGATATTGGCCGACTTGTCCGAGCGGGGCAGGGTGCGGTTCACAGCCGCAACCGATACGGAGGTAGTGGAAGCGCTGGAAATGATCATGAAGACGGAAGGTCTGATTCCCGCGCTGGAGTCCACGCATGCTTTTGCGGGAGCGTTTAACGATATCACGGAATCTTCGGGGTCTGATATCTTCATAATTAATATGTCCGGACGCGGGGATAAAGACATTTTTAATGTAGCGGAGGGATTGCAAGATGATGAATGGAAAGCATTTATCCGGAGAAAAGCCCGGCAGTTCGAAAATACGGCTCGCTGAACAGATTACAGGCGGACCATCCGGGAAGCCGATCCAGATCATGACTCACCAAATTCTCGGCTATCCGGATTTTGATACGAACTATGAAATGATTCGTTTGTTTCAAGAGAGCGGCGCCCGCTTTGTCGAGCTTCAATTGCCCTTCTCGGAGCCCATTGCGGATGGACCGGTGTTTCTGCATGCCAATCAGGCATCGCTGGCGAGCGGAACAACAACGAAACAATGCCTGGAATTCGCGGAGCGTGTGGTCACGGATTTTCCCGGCCTCTCCTTTTTGTTCATGACTTATTATAATGTTGTCATTCAGTATGGGATTGAAGACTTCGTTAAAGCGTGCGCCGCAATAGGCATTCAGGGTCTGATTGTGCCGGATGCCTACCCAGAGGAGAGCCAAGAGTTTATGGAGGCTTGCCGTCAAAATGGGGTGGAGCCTATCCTGATCGTTACACCGTATACATCCAGCGAGCGCCTTGCTTATCTGTCGGCAGCAACCGGCGGCTTTCTGTATTGTGCAGCGCGAAAGGGAGTGACCGGAACGAAGACCTCATTTGGCAGGGAGACAGAAGCATTTATCACTCGCGTCCGCAGCATAGCCAGAACTCCAGTCGCTGTAGGATTCGGCATCCAGAGCGATCAGGATGTGCGTTTTTTGGAGGGTAAATGCGATATAGCCATCATCGGGACACAGCTCCTAACCGTACTTGAGCAAGAGGGGCTTTCCGGTGTTAAACGTTTCTTAAAGACGATCATCCCCGCCTGACCCCTGTTTCGCTATAGGCCGAACAGCAAAAGAGGCATCTCTGGAAGCAATACAAATTGCTTTTGGAGATGCTTTTTTCTGTGCGTGTAAACGAACAGTTTGACCGGTCGCAAAAACGAACAATATCCATGAAATAAAGGGACTAATAGTTGACATGTTCTATATAAAGAACTAAAATTAATGAAAAATGTTCTTTATTAAAGTTACTCTTTAAAGTGGGTGAATATGTGGAAGATGAGAACGAGGTATACGAAAAGGAGCCTTCATCCAGAGTTCCGGTCAAGGAAATTAATCTGAAGGAATGGGCAGCGGTTATCAAACGGAGATTATGGATTATTGTGCTAACTACCGTCCTTCTCGCCGTGCTGGGCGGTCTGTACAGCTCACAGCCGGAAGTGCCCCTGTACTCTTCTTCGGCAAGAATTATGATTCCCGCGGCTACTCCGGAGCAGCTGAGCACAATCAAGGTGTTCATTCGCGAACCGGTGGTTCTGGAACGCGTGATCAAGGAGTCGGGTATCCCAAGGTCGGCCGGAGGCTTGCGCAATCAGATCAGTGTAGGAAGCGTTGACAATTCCATTGTTACAATCATTTCGGTAGTAGACCCGGATCCTGCCCTCGCGCCGCAAATCGTCAATGCCGTCGTGCGCGTGTTTACCGAGGAAGTGAGCAAGCGTATGGGCTTTAACGGAATCAGCGTTCTTACGGCAGCGGTGGAATCGCCGAATCCCGCGCCCATCAATCCGCCGAGCAATCGTGCGCTGATCGCAGGCATAATAGCCGGTCTTGTCATTGGTTTGGGTCTTGCCCTTTTGCTCGAATCCCTGGATGATACCCTCCGCTCCGAAATAGATCTTGAACGGATATTGGGCGTAAATTCACTGGGGGCCGTTCCCAAGCTGCAGCGCAAGAATTCTCTCGGCAATTCAAGGCGGAAAAATGAGTATGTGCGGGGTGAAGCCATTGGCTCATAGGGAGAAAAAGCTGGATTCACGGGCGATACACGGCTGCTTTATTGTGCATAACAGTCCCACAGCGGCTGCTGCCGAGCAATACAGAAGGATACGGAATAACATTCGGATTGCAGCGGGAAAGAAGGAGCAGATCTCTCTTGTCATCACCTCTCCTTCGCTGGGAGAAGGGAAGACGACCTCCGCCGTAAATTTGGCGGTAAGCTTCGCTCAGCGGGGGGATAAGGTGCTTCTGGTGGACGCCAATGTCAAGAACCCTGCTCTGGGTCAGGTATTCAGCATCAAACAATGGCCCGGACTTGCCGATGGATTAGCTTCCAACATGGATTTTGCGGAAATTGTATATCCCACGGATGTGGAGAGACTATCCATCGTCCCGGGCGGGTCGCCTCTGCCGGGCGCGGCGGATCTGCTCGATTCGCAGGCGATGTCGGAATTTCTGGACCGGGCAAGCAATGAATACACTGTTATTCTATTTGACTGCTCTGCGGTATTGGAAACACCCGATGCTATTGCGCTGGCGAGCCGGTGCGATGGGGTCGTATTGGTCATCAGCAGCGGGAAGACGCAGCAGAAGAAGGCTCTCGAGGCCAAGCGCCTATTGGAATTCGGGAAGGTCAGGATATTAGGAAGCCTGCTTAATCGGGGTTAGGAACCAGGGACAGCCGCAGGATTGATTCGTTTTGGGAGGGAGTGGACGAACGTTGTTTCGTAAGCATCGGCTAACTATTTTGATGTTGTTGGATTCGTTTATTGTGTTGACGGCTATTTTCGCGGGAAGCTTCCTGGTGAACGCCTCTTTTAATGTATTTACACATCCGGTGATTATCAGTTCGGTCGCATTGCTCCTGAGTCATCATCTCTTTGCCTTTGTGTACCATTTGTACAAGAAAGCATGGGAATATGCCAGCGTTGAAGAAATTATCCTCATCAGCAAAGTGGTCACATTCTCCATGGTTGCCGCAGCTACCGTTCAATACGTCTTTTCGGGCAACGTTCAATACCGTCTGCTGCTGGTGACATGGCTGCTGCATATGCTGCTGATCGGCGGGTCGCGTTTTTGCTGGCGGATCATCAGAGCCGCTCATGACAAGCAAGAGACGCAGAGCGAGCCGGATAACACCAAGCGGACGCTGATCATCGGTGCAGGCGCGGCCGGAACGATGGTGGCAAGACAGCTCATGTCCGGACCGAACAAGGCGCTGAAGCCGGTCGCTTTTATTGATGACAATTTGAATAAGCTCGGTCTCGATATTATGGGGATTCCGGTTGTCGGCGGAACGACAGATATTGTAGAGCTGGCTGAACGGTATCAAATTGAACATATTGTCATCGCGATTCCTTCGCTTTCCAAGAACCGGCTAAAAGCCATTTATGACGAATGCACCAAGACCTCCGCCAAGACACAGACCATTCCCATGCTGGAGGATATAGCGAGCGGCAAAGTCTCGGTCAGCCAAATCAGGGACATTCAGGTCGAGGATCTCCTGGGCAGGGAAGCGGTTCAGCTGGACATTGACCGAATTTCCGATTATGTCACGGGAAAGGTTGTCCTCGTCACAGGAGCAGGCGGCTCCATCGGTTCGGAGGTATGCAGGCAAATCTCCAGATTCCGGCCGAAAAAGCTGGTGCTGCTCGGCCACGGAGAGAACAGCATCTATACGATTGAAATCGAGCTGAAAGCGATATTCCGCGATTCCGGCATCCAGTTCTATACCGAAATCGCAGATTTGCAGGATGAAGGCAAGATCATCAGCTTAATGGAGCTGCACCGCCCGGACGTGGTCTATCATGCCGCAGCTCACAAGCATGTGCCGCTTATGCAGCGCAATCCTGAGGAAGCGGTCAAGAATAATATTATCGGCACGATGAATGTTGCGCAGGCCGCTAGCCTGGCGGGAGTCGGCACGTTTGTCATGATCTCAACGGATAAGGCGGTCAATCCGACCAGTGTGATGGGATCAACCAAGCGGATTGCCGAGATGATCGTTCAGCATCACGACCGGTTCAGCCCGACCAAATTTGTCGCCGTTCGTTTCGGCAATGTGCTCGGCAGCCGTGGCAGCGTCATCCCGTTGTTCCGGAAGCAGATTGAGCAGGGCGGGCCGGTAACCGTCACGCACCCGGATATGGTCCGGTATTTCATGACGATTCCCGAGGCGTCGCGATTGGTCATTCAAGCGGGCGCCCTGGCGCATGGGGGAGAAATCTTCGTGCTGGATATGGGCGAGCCGGTCAAGATTGTGGATCTGGCCAAAAATCTGATCCGCATGTCAGGCTACTCCACCGAGGAAATCGGCATTGAGTTCACCGGTATGAGACCGGGAGAGAAGCTGTATGAAGAACTGCTGCGGGATACGGAAGTTCATGAAGCGCAGGTTTATCCCAAGATCTATGTCGGCAAATCGTACGAGGTTAACTTTGAGTCCATTAATCATCTGCTCAAGGTCTACGATTCGCTGTCCATCGAAGAACTGCGAACGATGCTGCTTGATATTGCCAACAACCGCTTTGAAATGGCTCCGCTTAAGAAAGTGACAGTCGTCTAGACGCCATGGAAAGGAAGACGGCTTATGTCCCGAAAAGTGTTGTTTTGCGCAACGGTAGATTACCATTTCAGCGCCTTTCATTTGCCAGTGCTCGAATGGTTCAAGCAGCGCGGCTGGGAGGTTCATATCGCGGCAAGGGGCGGGCTTGACCTTCCTTACGTAGACAAGAAATTCAATATCCCGATTGAGCGGTCGCCGCTTCGCTGCGGTAATTTGGAGGCTTACCGTCAGCTAAGGGAAATTATGCGGCAGAATGACTACGGGATTATTCATGCCCACACCCCGATGGGCGGCGTTCTGGCCCGGTTGGCAGCAGTAAGTTCCCGTAACAAGGGAACTCGGGTGATCTATACCGCTCATGGCTTTCATTTCTGCAAAGGGTCGCCGTTGATGAACTGGCTGCTGTATTACCCGATCGAGAAGGGTCTTTCGCGGCTGACGGACTGTCTGATCACGATTAACGACGAAGATTATCGCTTGGCTGCCCGGCGGAGGTTCAAAGCGCGGCAAATTGAGCATGTGCATGGCGTGGGCGTCAACACGGACAGATTCAAGCCGGTGACACAGGCGGAGAAGGCCAAGCTCAGACAGGATTCCCCCTACAGGCCGGAGGATTTCCTGATGTTCTATGCTGCGGAATTCAACGGTAATAAAAATCATCAGCTGCTCATTCGCGCCCTGGCCCGGGTTCGAGATCAAGAAGCCGGGATCAAGCTTCTGCTCGCGGGAGAAGGCCCGCTGCAGGAACAATGCCGCAAGCTGGCGGCGGAGCTCGGGA
>NZ_ASSD01000084.1 GCF_000520715.1 Paenibacillus zanthoxyli JH29 | reverse complement strand
AAGTCCACCGGCTGTGAAAGAAGCGCTGGTTCGGCGAGCCGAGCAGGGCATTTATGGATACTGCATCCAAAGCGGCTCGTACATTGACTCGATCACCGGATGGTTTCGCCGCCGCCACGATTGGGGAATTTCCAAGGAATGGATTTCGCAATCGCCCGGTATTGTAACTACACTAAGCCTGGCGGTCGAGCTGTTCAGCGAACCGGGAGCCGAGGTTATTTTACAGTCGCCGGTCTACTATCCTTTCTACGATGTCATCAAAATGAACGGCCGCCAAGTGGCCGACAATCCGCTTGTGCTCCGAAACGGACGCTATGAAATGGACTATGAGCAGCTGGAAGGGCTGATGAAGGGCGGCGCCAAGCTGCTGCTGCTGTGCAGCCCGCATAACCCCGGCG
>NZ_ASSD01000083.1 GCF_000520715.1 Paenibacillus zanthoxyli JH29 | reverse complement strand
TGCGGCAGCGGAGCTTGAGGCCGTATCGGCGCTGGACGCCGCGATCGGCCGTCAGGCGCTGCACGCGGCGCGGTTGGCCTTCGCCCATCCGATCCTCCGCCGCGAGATGACATTTGAGGCGCCGCTTCCTCCGGATATGGAAGAACTGGAAGCGCTGCTTAGGAAGCCGCAAGAGACGAAGCAAATCCCAAATAATCAGACTTGATTTAAGGAGAATCGATTCATGAGTCAATTGATCGTATATCATTATCCGAAATGCGGCACCTGCCGGAATGCGTTGAAATGGCTGAAGGAGCAGGGACATGACCTGGAGCTTCGCCATATCGTGGAGCAGACTCCAGGGGTTGATGAATTAGGTGAACTGGTCGCCGCAAGCGGCCTTCCGCTCAAAAAGTTCTTCAATACGAGCGGCGAGGTCTACAAGCGGGAGAATCTAAAGGAGAAGCTGCCAAACCTCGGCGAGCGCGAACAGCTGGAGCTGCTGGCAGGGAACGGGATGCTGATCAAGCGCCCCATTGTCAAATTGGGAGGCAAGGTATCCGTTGGATTCAAGGAAGAGGATTTCCGCCGGATCTGGGGAACCGAGTAAGTTCTTGAAATGGAGGTAAACGCGCATGAGTACAGAAGCTAGAGACCGCGTGATGATTGTGGATGGCATGGCGCTCTTGTTCCGGGCTTACTACGCCACCGCCTACGGAGGCTATATCCGCAAGACGGCCAGCGGTCTGCCGACCAATGCCGTATACGGCTTTTTGCAGTATTTCTTCGACGCCGTCACGGCCTTTGAGCCTTCCCACGTCGTATGCTGCTGGGATATGGGCAAGAGCACGTTCCGAACCGAAAAATTTGACGGCTACAAATCGAACCGCGCGGAGCCTCCGCTGGAGCTGATTCCGCAGTTCGATCTGGTTAAAGAGGTAGTCGCGGAGCTGGGCGTACCAAACGTGGGCATTCCGGGGTACGAGGCGGACGACTGCATTGGCACGCTGGCTTCCTTTTTCAGCGAGGAGTCCGAGGTACGTATTTTGACCGGGGACCACGATATGCTTCAATTGGTGAGCGACCAGGTCAGTGTCATTATTATGAAAAAAGGCCGGTCCAACTACATGGTGTATGATCCGGCAACACTGCTGGAGGAGAAAGGGCTGACCCCTTCCCAGGTCATCGACCTGAAAGGATTTATGGGCGATACGAGCGACAATTATCCCGGCGTCCGGGGAATCGGCGAGAAGACGGCGCTAAAGCTGCTGGCCGAATACCGGACCGTGGAAGGCGTAATTGAAAATCTGCACCTGCTGCCCAAGGGAGTACGGACCAAGATCGAAGCTGATCTCGATATGCTGCACCTGTCTAGGGAGCTGGCGGAGATCCGCTGCGACGTCCCGCTGGACTGTACCCTGGCCGAGTGTCTATGGGAAGTGCAGCGGGAACCGGCGGCGCGAAAGTTCAAGGAACTGGAGTTCGGAAGCCTGATGTATCTCATATCGGCGCCAAAGGAAGAGGAGCGGGAAGACGGAATTGTGGAGATTGAGCTTCCGGAATGGCAGGGGAGCCGATCCGGAGCGGGCTCCATTAAGGCCGATCCGTTTGCATAATCGGATTCATAAGCGAAGAAGACTGTTCCAGAGGGCGCAATCGTCTTAGGAACAGTCTTTTTTTGGATGGACAGGGGGGAATCGTCCTGATCATTTCGTCAGTCAGGCAGGCCGACATATTGATACGGCGCCACAGCGCTTCATATGTCCGCCCCAGGCCAATCGGCAGAGCACGAGGACGTGCCCGGTCAGCTCGTCGTCATCATTCCGCCATTGACGTGGATGGTCTGCCCCGTAATATAGGAGCCATCGTCCGAAGCGAGCAGAACATAGACCGGAGCCAGCTCGTAAGGCTGTCCCGCACGCTTCATCGGTGTGTCTGCCCCGAGCGTTTTGACGGCCTCCGGCGTTTGTGTCGCCACATTGAGCGGCGTCCAGAACGGACCGGGAGCAACGGCGTTGGCCCGGATGCCCTTATCCGCCAAATTATTGGCAAGGGCACGGGTGAAGCTGACGATGGCGCCTTTGGTGGAGGAGTAGTCGATCAGATTTTTCCTGCCGATATAGGCGTTGACCGAGGCAGTATTCACAATGCTGCTTCCTGCGGGCATATGCGGGAGAGCAGCCGTTGTCATATGAAAAAAAGAGATGATATTCGTATCGAACGTCATGCGAAGCTGCTCATCTGTAATATCCAAAACATTTTCCCGGACAAACTGGACGCCTAAATTGTTCACCAGAATATCAAGCCGCCCATAGCACTCAAGTGTCAGGCTCACGGCTCTTTGGCAGGCTTCCTTCCGCCTTAAATCCCCGGGTATCAGCAGACAGCGGCGGCCCAGCCTTTGTACAGCTTCTCTTGTCTCCACGGCGTCCTGATGCTCGCAGAGATAAGCGATTGCCACATCAGCGCCCTCTTTGGCGAAAGCTACCGCGACCGCACGGCCGATTCCGCTGTCTCCTCCGCTGATCAGCGCCGCTTTGCCCTGGAGCTTGCCGCTGCCTTTGTAGTTCGGATTATCATAAATGGGCCTCGGCACCATCAAAAATTCGAGTCCTGGCTGCCTGTATTGCTGTTGCGGCGGGAACGTCAGGGGTATCTGCTTACACTGCACCTCCGACCCGTAATATGGAATTTGTCGATTCATAATAAGTCCTCTCTGAAGCGGTTTTGCACCCAGTATATTCCGCCCATGTGGAGGAGGTGCCCAGATACGACATGTCGGCGGGAGTTTAAGCCGGTCCGAGGGTCCGCCTAATCCTTCGCTATAAAGCGCGTAATGGTAGAATAAAGAAGAAGAATCCATTAATTGGGCGGGATTGGCAGGCTGCTGGCTGACTATTATCTATGCCATTCGCTTGTCATTCATTCGGCGGACAAAGTATAATAGGTAGCGGATATTATTTACACCTGTAAGCGTATGCACTAATAAAGGGGGAACGCGCAAGTGAAATTATTGGGTGCGATTGAAGCGGGAGGAACGAAGTTTGTATGTGGGATCGGGCATGAGGACGGAAGCATTATCGACCGAGTGAGCTTTCCTACGACCCATCCGGAAGAGACGATGGCGCAAGTATTCCAATATTTTGAAGGTAAAAATGTCGAAGCGATCGGCATTGGCTCGTTCGGGCCGATTGATCCGGTGCTTGGAAGTCCGACATACGGTTATGTTACGACCACGCCGAAGCCTTTTTGGAGCCAATATAATCTGGTAGGTGCGGTCCGTGAAAAAAT
>NZ_ASSD01000082.1 GCF_000520715.1 Paenibacillus zanthoxyli JH29 | reverse complement strand
TTTGCAAGCCGCACCGCAACCAGATTAAAGCCGCTGTGAAGTGGAATCAGCAGCGCCGCCGACCACGGGGTATGGGCGATAATCAGCGCGGCTCCGATATGAAAGGCCGAAGCCCAGATCCGCTCCAGAATGCCCCACAGCGGGCTTGCCTGCATATTGCCCTGCGCCTGAAGAATTTGTTTCGCCTGCAGGGCCTTCTCATCGGTCCTTTTGATCAGCGATATGATAATGATCGCGTTAACGATGACGAACAGCACTTCAATGGCCGCCCAGCCCTGGCCGAGCGACAGCGCCTGCGGGAATGAAGCGGCGAGGAGGGAGAGGAGCGCGAGCCTCACGCCTTCCTCCAGCACGCCGGAGCTTCCGCCGACGATCAGCTTGGCCCGCTCCGGCGGCCAACCCCGAACAAGTGCGGCGAGCGGACCCCGCAGGAATAACGCCGCCAGCCAGCCAAGCGCTCCCAGCCCAAAAATAGGCCACTCTATGGCGTAGCCCGCCGCGCTGAACACAGCCCCGTACATGACCGGCACCAGAATGTACAGCGGCACATATTTTAGCGTTCTTTCCGATACTCCCGCAAACGGGTCCTTTTCGGCTGTACTCATGACTTTCATCTCTCCCGCTTCTGTTCTAATATTCATTGCTCTGTACGCCCCTTCCCTTCGTTTACGCCTTCGGATGAACCCGGGAGCGCTCCCGGAATGACGATGGTGGAGATCATCCGCCGCCTGCGTCCGCTTCCGGCTTCGTTTCCGGCATATTTCTGCATGGATTCTCTCATTTCCGTCAGCAGCTGCGCATATTCGTCATCGGACAAATGAAGCTGCACCTGGCGCATAGAGACACCATCCTTCTTCATGTCGTATTTCTCCTGCTGTAAATACGCGCTGAAGTCGCCGGCAAGCGACGAGACGAATTTCTGAAAAAGCGCCATATGCTCGCCCGCAAATTGCTCCGTCGTATCGGAAGGCGTGGCGTCTTCGCCCCCCTGGGACAGGTAATATACTTTCTCCACCGCGCCGCGCACCTTGTTCTCTTCGGCCACCTCAAGCACCCCGCCCTTCAGCAGCTTGTTCAGATGCCGGTACATGGTTGCCTGAGGGATATCTTCAAGCTCATGAAGAAGCTGCTGCGTTGTACGCCGCCTTCCATTTAGCAGCGCCTGAATGATGCGCATCCGAATCGGGTGCAGAATCAGGTCGGCCTTCGACTCTGGCATAATCTCACCTCGTTAATATTATCATTATCGATAATGATAATATTAATCGCGATTAAAATCAACCTTCCTGACCCGGTTATTTAATCATAGCCCCCTCATTCTTCGCGTATACATCGTATAGTACAATAATGCGGCAGCCCGCGTGCTGCCTTTTTTTCAATCGGATTATTAACGATACGGAAAGGCGGGATGAGGCTGTGCAGTATTATATTGAAACGGAACCGGGCGTCAAGCTGTTCGTGGAGGACATCGGAAGCGGCGCGCCGGTCGTCTTGGTGCACGGTTGGCCGCTGAATCATGAAATGTACGAATACCAGGTGACGCATCTTCCCAAATACGGCTATCGCTGTATTTCGATTGATCTTCGCGGCTTTGGCAAATCCGACCGGCCCTGGGAAGGCTACACCTATGACCGGATGGCCGACGATATCCGGGTGGTGCTGGACACACTGCGCCTGGAAGGTGTACGGCTCGTCGGCTTCTCCATGGGCGGTGCCGTTGTCCTGCATTACGCGG
>NZ_ASSD01000081.1 GCF_000520715.1 Paenibacillus zanthoxyli JH29 | reverse complement strand
GCGGGCGAGTGGCTGTCGATAATGCCGATCAAGCCGATGCCCTTGCGCTCCGCCGCTTCCTTGGCGATCCCCGCAAAGGTCAGATCGCGGCTGCCGCTGATCTTCACCGGCTGTCCCTCGGACGTTCTGCCGATATGGACATGCAGGTCGCAATAGCAGCGGACAAGCTCCGGCTCGGAAGAGGATGCGGCCGAAGCCCTCTTCCGCTTCTGCTTCTCATCTATGAATACCCGATTTAGATCATGCGTCCCTCGTCCGGAAGCCTGTTCGTCGGGATTCCACCCGGCACCCTTCCTGCGTTCCGGTCCCGTTAGACTCAAGCCCTGCTGCGCTCCCTTAGGTCCTAGTTCCATTTCCCGGTCAGTGTATACAAATGCCAGGCGTAGACCGCCATCATGGTCTTCGCATCGGCAATCCGCCCGTCGGCAATGTATTCGTACGCTTCTTCCAGCGTCAGCTCGGACACTTCCAGGAATTCGTCCTCGTCAAGGGCCATCGCCCCGGGCTGTGCATTCTCCGTCACATACAGATGAATAATCTCGTTAGCGAAGCCCGGAGAGGTGTAGAACGATTTCAGCAGGAACAGATCGCCGCCGTGAAAGCCCGTCTCTTCCTGCAATTCCCGCCCAGCGGCTTCCAGCGGATCTTCGCCGGGGTCCAGCTTGCCCGCTGGAATCTCCACTTCCGTGCGTCCCATCGGCTGGCGGAACTGCTCGACAACGAGCATCTTGCCCTTGTTCAGGGCCAGAACCGCTACCGCTCCCGGATGCTTAACCACTTCCCGGGTCGCGGTATTGCCGTCCGGCAGGGTCACCGTGTCCACCTGAAGCGTAATAATTTTGCCTTCAAAAATAGGTTGGGTGGATACCGTAGTCTCGTCCAGCGCCGGATTGGCCGGCCATACTTTTTTCAATTCAGTTCCTTGATTTTCCATATTTATCAGGTCTCCTTTATCTCTGGTCTGCATACGGTGTATTATAGCAAACTTCAAGAGAAAGAAGGAAATCGTCATGGATAACAGGGTAGGCCGTACTCGCCGCACAGGCTTGTTTCTCTCGGGCTCACCAGAGCATATCCGCAAGCAGCTGCTCGCCTTACAGCAGCGGTTCGGGCCGGATATGCCGCTGGCTTATGTATTGTCGCTGCACAACCGGGAACATATCAACCTCCACGCGGAGAACCGCCTGCAAGAAGATGCAGCACCCCAGGCCATGTAAAACTTAGGATAACCTCTCGGGCTAATCCGGCCGCCCTCTACCTTAGCCGATCGGTACTACAGGCCTCCGGCAGCCGGCCTGCCCTCGTGATCTTCCCTTCTTGCTTCCGAAACACTAAAAGAAGCTGCTCCATTGGCCGGCATTCCGGCCCGTAGAGCAGCTTCTCGCCGCATTACGGCCGCCTGCGGTTTCTTCCCTTTACGGGAATCAGCCGGGCGGCTGATTACTGCTATTTATTAACGCTTTCTTTGACAATCGCCACTACCAGCTCGGCCGCCTTGACAATGTCAGCCGCCTTGATCCGCTCTTTGGTCGTATGAATATTCTCATATCCAATGGACAGGTTGAGCGTCGGCACGTTCAGTCCGTTGAACACGTTGGCGTCACTGCCGCCGCCCGACGGGAACCGTCTTGGTGTCAGCCCAACTGAGACGATAGCCCGCTCAGCCAGCTGCACAATGGGGTCATGCTCGTTAAAGCTGAAGGCCGGGTAAATGATCTCGCTGCGGAATTCGCATTTCGCCCCGTACTCGCGTACCGTCGTTTCCAGCGCCTCGCGCATCTGGGCCAACTGCAGATCGACCTTGTCCTGGACAATGCTTCGCGCTTCGGCCTCCAGCTGCACATAATCGCAGACGACATTCGTCGGGCCACCGCCGGCAAATTTGCCGATATTGGCAGTTGTCTCGCTGTCAATGCGGCCAAGCTTCATCGCGGCAATCGCTTTGCCGGCCACCTGAATGGCGCTGATGCCGTCTTCGGGATTGACGCCTGCATGGGCGGATTTACCGAAGATCTCCATCTTGATCTTGGCCTGCGTCGGAGCGGCTACCGCGATGGCGCCGATTTCACCGTTGGAGTCAAGCGCAAAGCCGAAATCCGCGTCCAAATATTTCGGATCAAGCGAACGCGAGCCAACTAGCCCGGACTCCTCGCCCGCCGTGATGACGAACTGAATTTGCCCATGCGGAAGGTTCTGCTCCTTGATTACGCGAATCCCTTCGAAGAGCGCGGCCAGACCCGCTTTGTCGTCCGCCCCAAGGATAGTCGTGCCATCGCTCGTGATCCAGCCGTCTTCGCCGAGCGCCGGCTTGATGCCCTGACCCGGAACGACCGTATCCATATGGCAGGTGAACAGCAGCTTGGGAGCGCCCGCTTCCACATTCTCCGCAGGCCATGTGACAATCAGATTGCCCGCGCCATGCCCGGTTCTTTCCTGTGAATCATCTTCTACCGCTTTAAGTCCAAGCTCCTTGAATTTGGCGATCAGGTGATCAGCGATGTTCCGTTCCTGCTTCGTCTCGCTGTCGATCTGGACAAGCTCCATAAATTCCTGAATCAATCGGTCTTGTGCTATCACTGGACTTTCCTCGCTTTCAAGTATACGTTACAATAAGTTGTAGCCGGTTCGCCGGCAAAGCACTGTATGCCCTAATTTTAAACCAATTCCAAAGGAGTCACACATGCAACGTCAAAAATGGTTCCGCGTCTTTATCTATGTAATGCTGATCGCGATGGTCGCTTCCACGCTTATGATTGTTATCGAGCCTTTTCTCGCTGGATGATGAAGCTTCGCGGCTTCCCCCGCTAATTACACAGCGGTCCGGATTCTCCGGGCCGCTGTTTGCATTACTCTTCGTTTATGGTCCGGCCGTGGCCTTCGCCCAGTCCGATATAATCCCGTCATAAGGAAACCGGTTAAGAAAATGGGGCACGAGCGCCGCCGCGACTTCTTCGATTTCGAACCGGCGGCCTGTGCACTCTTCCAGCGAGGTCACGCCGTACTCGGAAATGCCGCAGGGGATGATTCCCCGGAACCCTTCCTTCGCGATGCCCTCCCGAATGTTAAAGGCGAAGCCGTGGCTGGTCAAGAAGCCTTTGCGCGTGCGGCTCTTATTGAATTTCACGCCAATGGCGCAAATCTTCACATTGCCTACCCATACTCCGGTATATTCCGGCTTTCTGCCGCCCTCGATGCCGAAGGTGGCAAGGTAATCGATAATCACCTGCTCCAGCGACCGCAGATAGCCGTGAAGGTCAACTCTGCCCTGCTCGCCGATTCTTAGCAAGGGATAACCGACCAGCTGTCCCGGCCCGTGATAGGTAATGTCCCCGCCGCGGTCGATTTCAAACAAGGAGATTCCTTCCTCCCGCAGCTGATCGGCGTTAAGCAGAAGGTGCTCGGGATGATTCTGCGACCCGATCGTATAGGTTGGCGGGTGCTGCAAAAGAATCAGCTGCTCAAGGCGCTCGCCGGCGTCAATGGCGCGAACCGACTCTTTTTGCATATTCCAGGCTTGGCTGTATTCGATCATGGGAAAATAGGATATTTCCAGCTTCCGGGGTTCTATGCTGTCCATGCTTCAACATCTCCTTTGCCCTTGATTCTTTGCGAAGCCTTAAAGCCGGCCTACCTGTGTCCCGGGATTTTCCAGGACCAGGCAAGACCGGCATTCGTGTTGGTACGAGTGCTTAATACACGTTCGTGTCCAGGCTGTAGCTCTCGATATTATCCTTCACCCGCTGCAGGAAGCGTCCGCAGATGACGCCGTCGAGAATCCGGTGGTCCAGCGACAAGCAAATGTTGGCCATCGAACGGACAGCGATCATATCGTTGATGACGACAGGCTTTTTCACAATCGATTCAAAAGTCAAAATGGCCGCCTGCGGATAATTGATAATCGGGTAAGACAAAATCGAGCCGAACGAGCCGGTGTTGTTAACGGTGAAGGTTCCGCCCTGCATATCTTCCAAAAGCAGCTTGCCTTCGCGCGTCTTCATCGCCAAATCTTCGATTTCCCGGGCAAGGCCCGCCACGTTCTTCTGGTCTGCCTTCTTGATAACCGGGGTCCAGACCGAATCCTCGGTGCCGACCGCCAGCGATATATTAATGTCCCGCTTGACAATGATTTTGTCAACCGCCCAGACGGAGTTCATAATCGGGTAATCCTTGATCGCGCTGACGACGGCCTTCATCAAGAAAGCAAGATACGTCAGGTTGATCCCTTCTCTGCGCTTGAATTCATCCTTCAGCTTATTGCGCAGGAGCACAAGGTTCGTCACGTCCACCTCGATCATCGTCCAGGCATGCGGGATTTCCGAGACGCTCTGGCGCATCCGCGAAGCAATCGTATTGCGGATCGGCGTCACGTCGATCAAATACTCGGAACGGCCGCTCTCCACCTCGATTTCAGGGAT
>NZ_ASSD01000080.1 GCF_000520715.1 Paenibacillus zanthoxyli JH29 | reverse complement strand
TCCCCCGCCGTAGCGCCTGGTTATGGCGGATCTTCACTTCGTTGCCCTGCTCGGTCGCCTGGTAAAAGACCCGGCGCGAGATCGCCCCAGGCAGGTACTCCTGCTTGACGTAATGGCCGGGAAAATCATGCGGATACTTGTATCCGCCATGTCCCAGCTGCGCTGAGCCCTTATAATGCGTATCCCGCAAATGCAGCGGGACTTCGGCAGACTTCAGCTCGCCGATCGCCGACATCGCTCTGGAGATCGCCATGTACACGGCGTTGGACTTCGGGCTCTCGACCGCGAATAGAATCGCCTGGGCGATATTGAGCTTCGCCTCCGGCCAGCCGTTGTTGCGGTACGCCTCCAGCGCGCTGACCGCCTGCACCATCGCCTGCGGATTCGCCAGCCCGATATCCTCGCTGGCCGCCGCGATCAGACGGCGGATGAAGACAATCGGGTCCATCCCGAGCTTCTCTACAGCGTAGAGGAACCAGAACAGTGCGGCGTCGCTGGAGCCGCGAATGCTTTTGTGAAAAGCGGACAGCACGTCGTACTGCGTGGATTCGTCCGCTTTGACGGTTGGTCGGCGGATGGAGTCCTCCGCCACCTCAAGCGTCACATGCACGGTTCCGCCGCTGCCTGGCGGCGTCGTCAGCGCGGCCAGCTCCAGCGCATTCAGCGCCCGGCGGATATCGCCGTTCGCCATCGCCGCGATATGGTCCAGCGCGGCCTCGTCGACCTGAAGATCCATAAAGCCGAGCCCTTTCTCCCGGTCTGCCAGCGCCCGCCGCATCGCGGTCAGGCTGTGTGCTTTGTTCAGCGGCTCCAGTTGGAACAACGTAGAGCGGCTCATAAGGGCGCCGTTCACATAATGGAACGGATTTTCCGTCGTCGCCCCGATGAAGATAATCGTGCCCTTCTCCACCGCCGGAAGGAGTGCGTCCTGGCGGGAGCTGTTGAACCGGTGCACCTCGTCCAGAAACAGGATCGTCTTCGTGCCGTACAGCGCTTTGGCGTTCTGCGCCCGTTCGATGACTTCCCTTACATCTTTGACCGTCGCCTCCACGGCGTTCAGCCGCACGAACTCTCCCTTCGTTTGGTGGGAGATGATGTGGGCGAGCGTCGTTTTGCCGCAGCCAGGGGGCCCGTACAGCAGAATGGATGAAACCTGATCGGCTTCAATCGCCCGGCGCAGCAGCTTTCCTTTGCCCACAATATGCTCCTGGCCTATATATTCATCGAGAGTCTCCGGACGCATGCGGTCCGCCAGCAGGCGGCCGTCCCCGGCCTCATTCCCGAAAGAAAATAAATCCATTTCTACACTCCTTGCTGTAAGCTGTATTACTCTATCATACCACTTCATAGGGTAGAGAGCATAACTGCACTATAGTTTATCGCTTCATACCGGCTAAAGTATGCTTCCCAAACGGAAAACGGCTTCACAGCAAAAAAACGCCTACCGCTTTCGGCGGCAGACGGCGAAGTAAAAAGCAGCCCGAAAACAAAGCTCCAGACCGCCTTGCGATTCATCCTGCTTGCCAGGTTAATTGCGATGGGATTCTCCCGAAACATCCGGCCATCCGGGAGCCGTTTCCACAGCCTCCGCCGCTTGGTGCAAGTAGCCCGGCATTCTGCCGTTATGCAGCAGCCACAGCTCATGCAGCGCCCGGGTAGAGCCTACATACAGCAGCTTCGCGTCCCATGCCGTCTCTCCATAGGAGTCCAGGTCGGCATCTGCAACGATAACGGCGTCAAACTCCAGTCCCTTGGACAAATAAAGCGGCAGCACCGAGAGCCCACCCTGGTATTCCGTGATCCCCCCGTCGATCAGATGGATATCGTCAAAATGCGCCGACAGGACTTCATACAAATGCGACGCATCGGCCAGTGTCCGGGTCAAGACCGCTACCGTCCGGTAATCTCTTCCCGACAAGTCCGCGAGCGCGGCCTGAATGTCGGCCACCCGCTCCTCGCCGTATTGAATCATACGTACGGGGCTGCCGCTGCGGAATACCGAAACGGCAAGCAGTTCGCTGTGCACACCGGCCGACAATATTCCGTTTGCAAAATCGATAATTTCCATGGTGGACCGGTAGCTTCGGGTCAACGCATGGTAGGATGTATGCTCCGGCGCGAACAGAGACTGCATTTCGTTCCAGTCATGAACTCCTTTATAGGCATGGATGCCCTGCGACAAATCACCCAGTATGGTAAAAGAGTGGCCGCGCACATACAGATCAAGCACTGCGATCTGGAAAGGCGAGAAATCCTGCGCCTCGTCGATGACGATATGGTCGAATTTCTGCACGCCCTCGTCCCCGTTCAGCAGGTAATGAATATAGAGCAGCGGCGGCAAATCCTCCTCCAGCACGATCCCCTTCTTGAGTTGACCGCGCGTTTCCTTCAACACGGCTGCCGGAATGGCTTCGGGCGCTTCAGCCGGCCAATCCGCAGGCGTCTTTATGGCGCGGAAGATTTGCTTGTAAATCGTCAGCGGATCGTATTTGGGCCATTTCGAGCCGTATGCCTTCTCGCGCTGCGCCCCTTTTTTCTTCCGGTCTTTCAGCGCTGCGGCGGAAGGGCTTTTCTTAAGTTCCATTTCGATCCAGCGGTGAATCCGGGCCATTACCCGTTCCTTACGCTTGGCAGGCGGATAGGGAGCATATTCTTCATTATGCCACCGGAGAATCGTCCGGCGGGGCAGAACCGCACCCTCCCACGGAATGAAATCTCCTTCGGGAACCGAGCCCGATTCCAACCGCCGCACCGCGTCTTCGATAATGGCCATCAGCTTCGTCGCGCCCTTGAAGCGTCCCGGAGTCTCATCCGTGATTTCCGGCATGCCGCCCGGCGCCTCGAACCAGCGGTTCAGCGTCTCCATGGCGTCATTTTGCGGCAGCTCCAAACCCAGCAGGTCTCCCGCCCAGTCGGCAAAGGTGCTCTGCTGAATGTTGCCAACCCCAAGCTCGGGCAATACATCGGAAATATAGTCCAGGAACATCCGGTTCGGGGCAAAAATAATCATCCGCTCCGCCGACACCTGCTCTTTGTATTGGTACAGCAAAAAAGCGAGCCGGTGCAGTGCGACTGTCGTCTTACCGCTGCCGGCCACGCCCTGGATGATGAGCGCCGTATTTTTTGCCGCCCGGATAATGCGGTCCTGCTCTTCCTGGATGGTCGATACGATATCCCTTAGCCGGTTATCCTTGTTCTCTCCCAAGCGGTAGACCAGAAATTCATCCGATACCGCCGGGCCGTCGCTCTCACGGTCGTAAGTGTCCGCCACCCGTTCCAGAATCCTCTTGCGAATCACGACGTTCCGTTTAAGATAAACAAGCCCCTCAATGATGCCTTCGGGGGATTCGTAGGAAGCCGGCTCCGTGCCACCGGTAAACGAATAGAACAGGCTCGCCACCGGCGCGCGCCAATCAATGACGAGCGGACGGTCGCTGACCTGCTCGCGGTCTACGCCGATTTTACCGATATAGAGCGCCTTGCGCACCCCATCGCCGCTCTCTTCAAAGCCCAGCCGTCCGAAATAAGGCTCCTGCCGCAGCTTGGTCAGATTTCCGCGTCTTTGCTCCCTCGCATCTTCCAGAATCTGCTCTGTGTAATCATTGCCTGTGTACACCGGTGTGTTCTTTAGCGTCTCCAGCTGCCGGTCAATTTCCGCGAGCGCCGTGTTCAGCCTCTCTTGTTCCTCTTGATAGGCACTTTGAAAGTTGTCCTCCAATTTCAGTTACCTCCTAAAAGTAGTATTGGGGAAAAGCCTTATCCCCATCCATGTAAGGCAAAACCGGCTAAAGGAGCCTGCAGCCCCGCCGCCATGCTCGCACAAAAAGGATTCTTATTGTATCACAGGTGTGGAGCAAACGCTATACCTTATCTATCTTCAGCAAAAAGAGCGAG